>CAMNRF010000008.1 GCA_946551795.1 uncultured Oscillibacter sp. | reverse complement strand
CTTTTTTTTTTTTTATTTAATCACCCCCAAATAACCCAAAAACCACCCCCCGCTGCCCCGGGGCGGCGGGGCCCTAAAATTTTTCCCCCCCCCCCAGGCCCGATTTTCAGAACTTTTCAAAGTTCTGAAAATATTTTGATTGAAATAGTGCAGGGAAACCCCTCCTGGGTTCCCCGCACACACCCCTCCTTCCCGCCGCAGGGAATTTCCGGGTCTATCGATAAACCGTATGGGACATTTTTTGTCACAGCTGCCCGGCCGCCGCGCCCTTTTTGCTCAGCCGGATGCACGCCAGGGTATAGCTCACCTGCAGGGTGCCCCAGACCAGCAGCAGCACCGCCACCGGCAGCAGCCCGATGTCAAACACCATGCCCAGAACGGTCAGCACCAGCCAGACCCCCAGGCACACCCGGGTGGTCGCCATGTAGGCCCGGCGGCTGGCCTCTCCGATCTGCCGGCGCTCCGATTCGTCGCAGCTGGCCAGCCACTTCTTCTGGAACTTGGTGTCGTAGACGCTGCCGTGCTTCTCCGGGTTCATCCGCCGCTCCAGGTCCACCACCTTCTGCTGGGTGAAGATCACCAGGCCGCAGGAGAGGAGGAACACCCCGACCATCCCCAGGACGTTGGCATCCTCCAGCTGGTCCGCCCCGATGGCCGTAATGGCGGTCAGGAAGAAGAAGTTGATCAGCAGCTGCACGGCGCTGAGGAGCAGGGTCCAGCTGAGGAGCTCCTCGGCGGACTCCGACGCCGCGTCCTCGTCCCCGCCGTCCCAAAGGGCAAACTTCTTCGCCGCGGAGCGGTAGAGAAAGAAGCAGGTCCCCAGAATGACCACCGTAGTCACCGGGATACCCCAGGGCGCGGCCGCCCGGACCGCGCCGTCCAGCCGCCCGGCGATCTCCCCGATTTCAAAAAAGCGGCTCAACCCCACCGCAAAGCCCAGCAGGCCGCCCACCAGCAGGCTCCCCAGCATGGTCAGAAAGAATTTCGGCAGCGCCCGCCGGTTCTCGCTCTTCTCAGTTCTCGCCCTCATGGTCTTCATCCTCCTGGTAAGTAAAAATGTCCTCCACGGCCACGCCGCAGAGCTTCGCCAGCTTTAAAGCCAGCGTCACCGAGGGGGAGTAGTCCCCCCGCTCGATCTGGCTGATGGTCTGCCGGGATACCCCCGCCATCCGCCCCATCTCCTGCTGGTTCACTCCCAGCCTGGCCCGGTGCTCCTTGAGCCGGTTGTACAGCGGCATCGCTCTACCTCCTGTTCTGATACTAATTTCCAATAAAACAATTTCGTTTTATTGGAGACGGAAACGCATTCTGCGTTTCCGTTTTGTGCCAAATGGCGCAAAACCCGTCTCATAAGAATCCAACGCGTCTTCCACGCGATCAAAAGCTTTTCAAGCTTTTGATCGGATTCTAGTATGACAACCGTCTTTGTCATTATGACAATGATTCTTGTCATTCATAGGATAGCACTGACAAGGATCGTTGTCAATAGGAAACGCGAAAAAACCTCCGGAAAAGTTTTCCGGAGGTTTTTCCTATCTTCTCCTCGGGTCCGGCGGCGGGTCCCGCCACTTCTTCACAGGTACGTTCTTCTCCCGCAGCCTCCCTTTCACAAAGTCCCGGAACAGGGCGTAGGCCACGGAGCACAGGGGGATGAAGAACAGCATCCCGGCGATGCCCATGAGCTTGCCGCCCAGGGTCACCGCCGCCAGCACCCAGATGGAGGGCAGCCCCACGGAGGAGCCCACCACATGGGGGTAGATCAGATTTCCCTCCACCTGCTGGAGCACCAGGAACAGCACGATGAACATCAGCGCCTTCCAGGGGTCGGTGACGGCGATGAGCAGCGCCCCCGCCGCGCAGCCGATGAAGGCCCCCACGATGGGGATCAACGCCGTCAGGGCGATGAGGACGCCCACCAGCAGCGCGTAGGGCATCCGGAAAATGGTCATGGACACGGCGAACAGCGTGCCCAGGATCACCGCCTCCAGGCACTGGCCGGAGAGGAAGCTGGAGAAGGTGCGGTTCGCCAGCCGCAGGACCTCCAGCGTCCGGTCCGCCGCCGGGAGGGGCAGAAGGCCGTAGAGCACCTGCCGCCCCTGGCGGGACAGGGACTCCTTTTGCAGCAGGATGTACAGGGAGAAGATGAAGCCGATGACAAAGGTGCTCACGCCGCTGACCAGTCCCCCGATGAGCCCGCCGCCGCTGCTGAGAAGGCCTCTGCCCCAGGTCTGGACCAATTCCACAGCCCGATCCGTCAGGCCCTTCCAGTCGATCTCCAGGCTCTCCGCCCAGCTCTCCAGCAGGGGCAGGTACGACTCCAGCGCCGCCATCTGCCCCTGGAGCCGCCGGAAGGCGGCGGGAATCTGCTGGCCCAGGGACATGACCGCCTCCCCGATCCCGGGGCCGATGACCGCCGAGGCCAGGGTCAGCACGCCGACGACCGCCGCCAGGGTCAGCACCAGCGCCAGAGGGCGGCGGGCCCGGTTCATCCGCCGCTCCCTCGGAAAGAGGTGCCGCTCGATGGCCCGCATGGGGACATTGAGGATAAAGGCGATGGCCCCGCCCAGCAAAAAGGGCCACAGCACTCCCAGCAGCCACCCCAGGGCGGCGAAGACCGTCCCCAGGTTCTGCAGGGCGCAGTAGAAGGCCACGCCGCCGCAGACCACCAGCAGCAGATATTTCAGGTTCCGCTTATTCCACTCCATAGGCCCTCACGCGTCTCCCCGGCGGTACCGCTCCGCCGCCTCCAGATACCCCTGGGCGGAGCGCCGGTTGGCGGCGATCTCCGCCTCCGTCAGGGCCCGGACCACTTTGGCGGGGCTGCCCAGAAGCATGGAGCCGTCCGGGGCGTCCATCTTCCCGGTGACCAGGGCCCCGGCGCCCACGACGCAGTCCCTGCCGATCCTGGCGCCGTTGAGCACCACGGCCCCCATGCCGATGAGGGTGTTGTCCCCCACGGTGCAGCCGTGGACGATGGCGTTGTGGCCGATGGTGCAGCCCGCGCCCACACGGGTCTCCTCGTGGAGGACGGCCCCGTCCTGAATATTGGTGTCCTCCCCCACGGTGATGGCGCCGTCGTCCCCCCGGAGGACGGCGTTGTACCAGATATTCACGCCCCGGCCCAGGGTCACGTCCCCGGACACCCGGGCCCCCTCGCAGATGAGGACGGAGTCGTCGGAAGCTCTCAGTTTGTATGCCATGGTCTTTCTCTCCTCTGGTTTTTTTCAGTCATTTGTCACAGGGATCGCAGCTGCCGGAATTTTCGGTGGACGGGCCGGCCAAGGGGCCGGCCCCTGCGGTTCTTCTGTAGGGGCCGCCGCCCACGGCGGCCCGGTGCCCCCATGATGACGATGGTTATCTCCGCTCAAATCCCCGGCGCGAAGTTTCCGTCCACGAACACCGGAATCTCCCGTCCGTCGTGGGTGGTGCCCACGATGGAGAGGTCTTTGGTCCCCACCATGAAGTCCACGTGGGTGATGGAGTCGTTGAGGCCCCGCGCCTTCAATTCGTCCTTGCTCATCTGATGGCCGCCCTCCAGGCAGGGGTACGCCTCGCCGAAGGCGATGTGGCAGGCGGCGTTCTCGTCAAAGAGGGTGTTGTAGAAGAGGATCTTCTGATTGGAGATGGGGCTGTCGTAGGGCACCAGGGCCACCTCGCCGAAATAGCTGGCTCCCTCGTCCACGGAGATGGCGGCCTGCAAGGCCTCCTCCCCCTTTTTGGCGCGGGCCTCCACGATCTTCCCGTCCCTTACCACGAAGTGGAACCCCTCGATGACACAGCCGTCGTGGGCCAGGGGCAGAGAGGCGTACACCACGCCGTTGACCCCGGTTTTCAGGGGGGAGGTGAACAGCTCCTCCGTGGGGATGTTGGCGATATAGTCCTGGCCGGAGAGGGTGACGTCGTTGCCCGCCTCCCACACGTGGCCCTCTGGCAGCTCCACCGTCAGGTCCGTGCCCAGGGCGTTGGTGTAGTGGAGGGACTTGAAGCGCAGGGCGTTCATCCGCTCCAGCCGTTTCGCCAGGGTGTCCAGGTGGGCGTGCCACTTCTCCACGCACGTTCCGTCTCCGCTGATGCGGACGGCGGAGAAGATGGCGTCCCAGAGCTTCTCCATGGCCTCGTCCTCCGGCACGTCCGGGAACACCCGCCTGGCCCAGCTGGGGATGGGGATGGAGGCGATGCACCAGGGGAAGCCGCCGCACATCTGGAGCCGGTCAAACTCCTTGAGGGCCTTGCCGCTGGCCTGCTGGGCCCGGACGATGCGCTTCGTGTCCACACCCTTGAGGTTCTCCGGGTCCGTGGCGGAGATGGCCAGGTACGCCGCCCCCTCCCGGGCGTGGTCGTTGAAGAAGTGCTGCCGCCACTCCGGCACGGTGTCGAAGACCTCCTCCCGGGCGTGGAGGTACTTCATCCGGGTCAGGGCGTCGTCGGTCCAGTTCATAACCACCTCTTTGCAGCCCACGGCGTAGGCGTCCTCCGCGCACAGACGTGCGAAGAAGGCGCACTCCACCGGGGAGGAGATGATGAGCCGCTGATCCTTTTGGACATTCAGTCCCACCCTGATCAACAGCTGGGCGTATTCCCTGAGCTTTTCATTCATCAATTTTAAATCATCCTTTCCATGTTTTCCATAATATGCGCTATTTTAGGACATTTTACCGGGAAAGTAAAGAAACCGGCGGCAGGATTCAAAAAACGTTTACGAATTCTGGTCGATCCCTGCTGTTTGTCCGGGCTGCGGGAGGAGGGGCGAACACATAGGACTCCTACGGGGTTTATGGACAGTGCCCGGGTCCCGGCGGAAACGGGACGCCGAGGGCGGCGTCCCCCACGGTGTATTCCGGCGGCCCGCCCGTAGGGGTCGCCGCCCTCGGCGACCCGTTTTCCCGTGAGTGCCCAGGTCCCGGGGGGGCGGGGCGATTGATAATCGCCCATTGACACCCGCCCGGTTTCGTGCTAACATGAAGTTAGCTTCACAGGAAGTAAACTTCACATCCGGGGAGGGAGGCCGCCATGAAGACCAGAGTGCGGGAGCTGCGGACCGCCGCGGGGATGACCCAGCAGCAGCTGGCGGAGGCGGTCCGTGTGTCCTCCCGGACCGTCATCTCCATCGAAAAAGGGCAGTACAGCCCCTCGCTGATGCTGGCCTACCGCATGGCGGAGGTCTTCGGCGTCACGGTGGAGGAGCTGTGCTGCCTGCGGGAAAACCGGGAACTGGAGGACAGGCTCTATGAAGATCTATAACAGGAAGAACTTTTTCATCGGCCTGCTCCTGGCCCTGTATGCGGTTGTCATGTTCCTCTACGGCCTCCGGCGCGGTTTTCCCCCTCTTCAATTGGGCCTTCCCGTGATGTGGCTGGCCATGGCGGGAGGCTGGATTTTCCGCGGCCTCTCCAAAAAGCAGGCCAAGAGAGACATCCTGGAGGAGCGTGACGAACGGAACCGCCATATCAATCTGAAAGCCAGCCAGCGGGCGCTCCAGATCACGCAGGCCGCCTGCCTGGCCGGCGGCGCCGCGCTGTATCTTCACAGCGATGGCGGTGACAGGCTCTTTTGGATCGGAAGCGGCCTTTTTGCCGCCCTCATGCTCTCCCTCTTCGCAGAGCTGGGCGCGTCCATTTGGTATGAACGCCGCCTCTGACGGCCTCAGTTCCCCCCGCCGTCCTTTCGCAGGCTGATGATGGTGCCGTTGAGCTCCGCCCCCATGATGAGCACCACGGAGCTCATGTAGAGCCAGATCATCAGGGCGATCACCGTGCCGATGGAGCCGTAGAGCAGGGAGTAGTTGGCGATGTTGTCCACGTAGAAGGCGTACAGCCAGCTGACGGCCATCCACGCCGCCAGGGCCGCCAGGGTGCCGGGCCAGATATCCCGCCAGGGCTGGCGGCTGTCCTGGGCCAGGGCGTAGAGGAAGAACAGGGCGAAGTAGCACACCACCGCCACCGCCGGGAACCGCAGCCGCGCCCAGGTGGCCGCGAAGAAGGCCGGCAGGCGGAAGTGGTCCACGGCGTAGCCCAGCACCCGCTCCCCCACGGTCATCAGCGCCAGGGCGGCGGCGATGGTGACGATCAGCAGCACGGTGTAGAGCAGGGTCTTCAGCACATGGCGCGCCGGCCCCCTGGGGGGCCCCAGATGGTAGGCCGTCCGCACGGAGCGCATCAGGGAGTTGGTGGCCCGCATGGGGAAGTAGATGGAGAACACCAGCCCGAACACCATCAGCTGCAGGTTGGGATTCCGGCTCACATAGGTCAGGTAGACCTCGATGAGGTCCACCACCCCCCGGGGCAGGATCTCCCCCAGGGCCAGCAGGATGCCCGCCACGTCCAGCCGCAGAAGGCCCAGCAGGGCGCTGATGAAGATCAGGAAGGGGAAGATCATAAAGAGCAGGTAAAATGCCAGCGCGGCGCTCTGAATCCCCACGTTGTGCCGCAGATACCGCTGGACCATGAGATAGGCCCCGCGGAACAAGCGGTTCCGGGGCAGCTTGAATTCCATATGGAAACACCGCCTTTCCTGAATTGGACGCCGCATCATCAAAGGGGATCGGCAGGGGCGGTTATCAACCGCCCCTCCGCCGGAAAATCCGGATTTCGGGGGAAGACAGGCGGCAGATTGCCGCCCCTACTCCCACGTGCTCCAGACCTCCGGGCAGTACCCCACCGTGGCCTCTTTTCCGTTGCGGACGATGGGGGTCTGAAACAGCTCCGGGTGCTCCAGCAGCTTCTCCTCCTGGGCGTCCGGGGTGATGTAGGCCATGAAGAGATCCTCATAGGCCCGGCATTTTGTGTTCACCAGGGCGGAAAATCCGACTTTCTGCTTGACGGACTGGTACTCCCGGGGGGATAATCCCTTTGCGGGCAGGTCGATGTACTGGTACTTGATGCGGCGCTCCTTGAACCACCGCTCCGCCTTCTTGCTGTCAAAGGACTTGGACGAGCCGAAAATCTGAATATTCATGGGTCAGTCTCCTTTTGGGCGCAATCTATAGCAATCTTCAAGATTGCTAACACCGGGCCGCCGAGGGCGGCGGCCCCTGCAAATCCCTGCAGGGGTCGGCCCCTTGGCCGACCCGTTTATCAGGAACTCTGATGATTGCTATATTTTAATACTGCCGGAGGTGTTTTTTATGACGGAATCTGTCAAAAAACTAAAGGAGTGGGTGGACGACGCCCACCGCATCGTGTTCTTCGGCGGGGCCGGGGTCTCCACGGAGTCCGGCATCCCGGATTTCCGCAGCACCGGGGGGCTCTACCACCAGGAGTGGGCCTATCCGCCTGAGGTGATTTTAAGCCATAGCTTCTACAAAAGCAACCCCGAAGAGTTTTTCCGCTTCTACCGGGCCAAGATGCTCATCCCCGAGGCAAAGCCCAACGCCGCCCACCGGAAGCTGGCGGAGTGGGAGAGACAGGGAAAGCTCACCGCCGTGGTCACCCAGAATATCGACGGCCTCCACCAGGCCGCCGGCAGCAAAACCGTCTACGAGCTCCACGGCAGCGTCCACCGGAACTACTGCGAGAGGTGCGGGAAGTTCTACGATTTCGACTTCATGCTCCGCGGCCAGGGGGTGCCCCGGTGCTCCTGCGGAGGCCCCGTGAAGCCGGACGTGGTGCTCTACGAGGAGGGTCTGGACCAGGAGACGCTGAACGGCGCCGTCCGGGCCATCGCGGCGGCGGACCTGCTGATCATCGGCGGCACGTCGCTGAACGTCTACCCCGCCGCAGGGCTCGTCAACTACTACCGGGGACAGCGGCTGGTGCTGATCAACAAGTCCGCCGTGGCCCGGGACCTGCCCGCGGGCCTTGTGATCACCGACCCCATCGGGGAGGTCCTGGACCAGCTGTGAGGCCGGGCCCCCTCACGCTCCCTCCCCCGCCGGCATCCTCCGGCGGGGGAAATTTTTTCGGAAAATGGGGAAATGGAGGTTGACAAGCGGGAAAGTTCTGGCTATAATAATCAAGCAGTCTTTTCCGGAGAACAGATTTGCGGCTGTGCTGGAACTGGTAGACAGGCCAGCTTGAGGTGCTGGTGTCGTATCGACGTGTGGGTTCAAGTCCCGTCAGCCGCACCAACGTCTTTTCCGAAAGACGCAACACCATGCGCGAGTGGTGGAATTGGCAGACTCGCTAGATTCAGGTTCTAGTGTCCTTTACGGACGTGCGGGTTCAAGTCCCGCCTCGCGCACCAGAGGAACCCCTGCCGGGGAACACGCTCCCCGGCAGGCTTCTTTCCCCCGGCGGGGTACAACTGCATACGATGCGCGCGAGTGGTGGAATTGGCAGACTCGCTAGATTCAGGTTCTAGTGTCCTTTACGGACGTGCGGGTTCAAGTCCCGCCTCGCGCACCAAAAAAGAGAGACACGCGTTCCGCTACTCCTGATAGGGGTATCTTGAAGTGTGTCCTTGGATTAGGCAGGCAGTGCGGTTGCACTGTCTGCCTTTTCTGTTGTCTCCCCGCAGAGAATCACATCGTCTGTTTCGTTGAGGTTGAAGTCCCGGAAACAGATTTGAATTTTCTGCGGTGCGTGCTTGGAATATTTGACCTCTTTTTCGTACACGATGATCTTCGCTACGAAGGTGCGGAGCAGTTCCGGGGTCAGTTCCGTCATGTCGGTAAACTTCCTGGCCTTAGCGATGAAGTTCTTGGCGTTGGCCATACTGCTGCGCAGTTTCTCCAGGCGCTCCTCAGCAGTGGGGATGGCTTCGGCCAGCTGCGCTTTCTCCTTGGAGTATGCCTCAGACAGCAAGCGGAACTGTTCATTGCTCACCCGTCCCAGGGCGCTGTCCTCGTACATTCGCTTGAACACCACATCCAGTTCCCCATCCCGTTTCCGCATGGCAGATAGTTCTCGCTCCAAGCCCCGGATCTCTTTTGCAACCTCAGTGGATTGCTTTTGCTGGATGTATGCGGCGAACCGCTCCGGATCGCTCCTGGCAAACTGTGTGGCTCTGCGGATCGTTTCCAGCACGATTTCCTTTAGTGCCACTTCCCGGACATAGTGAGCGCTGCATACATTTGCCCCATCCTTCTTGTAGGTGCGGCAGGTGAAATTGTTCTGTTCCGGCTTCATGGTGTGCGCCCGGTGCAGCACCATGGGCATACCGCAGTCCGCGCAATATACCAGTCCAGAGAACATATTTTGCTCATCCATATTTGTGCGGCGGCGTTTATGGGATCGTACCTCCTGTACGATATCCCAGGTTTCCTGATCCACCAGTGCTTCATGAGTATGCTCAAAGATGAGCCACTCGGATCTGGGACGCTCACGCTTCTTTTTGTCCTTATAGGACTTGGTGCTGTAGCGGAGGTTGACCGTGTGTCCAAGGTAGACCATGTTCTGAAGCATATCCGCCACCATGTCGCCGGTCCAGTTATAAGGACGCTCCGTATTCAGCCCGGAATGGGATGTGCCGAATTTCGTATAGGCGTACATGGATGGACTGTAGATGTGCTCTTTCTTAAGCTGTTTTGCGATCTGGGACGGTCCCATTCCACCGGCGCACATGGCGAAGATGCGTTTGACGACAGCTGCCGCTTCCTCGTCCACCAGCAGAGGAGAATCTTTTGTCGCGCCCTTGCGGTAGCCGTAGGGAGCTCGCGTCCCTACCCGAATTCCGCGCTGTGCCTTGGCATTCACCACATTCCGCACTTTGCGGCTGCAGTCTCGCACATGCCACTCGTTGAACAGATTCTTGAAGGGCATCAGTTCGTTGCTGTTTTCATACTTGGTGTCTACATTGTCATTGACAGCGATGTAGCGCACATCGTTAGAAGGAAAGATTTCCTCGATATAAAGACCGGTGTGAAGCTGGTTTCTGCCAAGGCGGGAGAGATCCTTCGTAATGATGACAGCGATGTCGCCGTTGCTAATGTCATCCATCATTTGCTCAAAGGCCGGGCGATTGAAGTTTGCTCCGGAATAGCCATCGTCCACATAAAATCTGGTATTCTGGAATCCATTCTCATCTGCGTACTTTTGTAGGATGAGTTTTTGATTCTGGATGCTATTGGAGTCACCCTCCAGATTATCGTCTCGGGACAAGCGGCAATAGAGTGCCGTGATCTTTTGGTTTGGCTGTAACATATTGACCTCCTTCATAAAATGCCAAACCGATTGAGAGATTGCAACCATACAATACCCTCAATCGGTTTGTTTGTCTATGGGAACCTACTTATCAGGCGGAAATATTTTTTGCGTCTTCCTCCAGATCAATGACCTGCTTCAGAAGTTCGACCGTAGACTGCGTTCCTCCGAAACCAAATTCCGCAAGCACAATGTACTCTCTTCCGCACACACTTTGCCGTCGGCTTTTCACAACCTTACCGTTCCGTTCTTCCACTGCAGTATCCTGCACTGCCTTGGCAGATGGAATATCCTCATCTCCATACAGTTCCTCATGATCGAAGTGGGGACGCTCATTGTATTTGAATTTATACTCCATATCGTTCCTTTCCCCTGACCTGCGGTCAGGCAACAAAAATAGCAGACCGTTACATGGTCTGCTGCCAAGTTGGTTCTTCTTCGTGATCGTCCTCCTTATGACCGAGGGCGATTTTTATTTGCCGTTCCCGACGGAGCGCTTTCCGGTCCGTGTGCTGGTGCATGGTGGTGGCATCCCTTATGGGATCAGCAGCTTGATCACGCTCCAGAGAGCGGCCAAGCTGGACCAGATCACCTGCAAGACCACCATACCCACCATAGTCCCCAGCAAAATCAGAGCCAGCCATACCATGACCGACATGGCCGTTCCCAGACTGGGCGGAGAAATAGAAATCTCTTTCTTCTTCCCAGCCTGTTGCAGCAGCCGCTGTACTTCCGCTACATCCCGCGTCAGTGCCTCCGTCTGCGCCTGGGTGGGGCACGGCTCCCTCCGGCTGGAAACCTCCCGCAGAAGGGATGTGTGGGCCGCTGTGTGCCGCTCCAGCTCGTCCAGCCGATGGAGTAGCTCCTGCCACTCCTCCTTGCTGGGACAGTTCTGCGGTATCATAGTCTGCGGAGCATTCCTCCGCTTCAATTCCTCCATGGGCAATCGCTGCCCGGATTCTGAACTCATGTTCCATGGCCTCCTTGGTGTACTTTTCCTCGTGGAGCCGGTCGTCCCGACACTTCATTCCCGTGGGCGTGGTGTAGGTGATACTCTTCCGGCTGTCCGTCCACCGCACCTGATACCCCTCGCTCTCCATCAGAGAGATGAATTCCTCACGGCTGGCAGCGTACCGCATGCACTGGTCGATGGTGTTCATGAGGCGGAATTTCCAGCTCTCGCCTTTTGCGGCGGAGCGGTACTCTCTGGTGCTCATCCGCTTTTGCTTGACCTGCTTCTGCGGCGGCGGAAGGATCTCCAATCCATGGGCAACACATATTTCATCATTGGACATTCGGTGGGCCTGTAAGTCGGTGGCACTTTGGTGGAGTTTGCGTCCATCTTGAAAGCTGACGCTGTTCACCACCAGGTGGCTGTGCAGGTGGTCGGTGTCAATATGGGTAGCCACCAGTACCTCGAAGTTTGGGAACTCACGCTGAACCAATTCCAGCGCAATGGCGTGGGCCTCCTGGGGCGTCAGATCATTCGTCTCCGCAAAGGACTGCACGAAGTGATAGTACTGTCTGCCGTCTGTCTTATGGAACCGCTCCTTGGTGAACTGCATTTCGGAGAGGACAGACTGGGCGGTGCAGTTCCAGCCAGAGACCAGTCGCTGCCCTTCCCAAAGAGTCTTTTCGTCCTGCTGTGTGTACCGCAGCACGCCGCCCAACGCACCACGGCCTTCGCCTCGGGTCTTGACAGCGGTGAAGGTTGCCATCTCAAGTCACCTCCCGTAACAGTTCTCGGAGCTGTTCATAGATTTTTCCATAGTTTTCTGCCAGTGCGTCACCTTTGACTACAGATACTCTCCCCATGTTGGCCAGGGTGGTGAGTTGATTCAGATTTCGCCCCTGGGCTTTCAGTTCAGACAGCACCTGTTCTAACCCTTCCACCCGCACGATCTCTTTTCCCAGTCCGCTGTAGCACAGGTAATCAGTGACTGTCAGGCCAGCAGCCAGGGCTCGTTCCCGGATAGTTTCTTTCACACGGGGCGTCACCCGCAGGGTGATGATCTCACTCTTTTTTACTCTCTGCATTGCTCCTCCTCCCCCTCAGGGGCCGGGTACGGGGCAGCGCCCCGAAACTGTGCGCGGCGTATAGCCGGGCGCGATGCTTGCCCTCCCCGAAGGGAGGAATCCGTCTCCACGGCCCCCGCCGCGCCCTCTCCGGACGGTTGGTCAACGGCAGCAGGGTCGATAGGGACGATCTCTCCGGCACCCTCCAAATCGACACTATCGGCACGATTTAGCTCGATCACACGCTTGCCGTTGCTTCGGCGGACCACTGCAGCAATCCCGTTTTCCCTTAGAGCCTCAACGCTTTGCAGGATCAGTCTTGAAATCTTTTTGGGCGTTACCCCTTCGGCCTTATCAGGGTCGATCTTTTCGGAGAGCTCCGTGGGAGTGCCGATAAATACTGTTCTGCTGCTCATAAACGCGGAGAGGAGAACGACGATCCGATCCTCACGCAGCATGGGTTCTTCTCTGCTGTCTGAAACCAACTCCCACACATTTTCCTCGCCGCGTCGTAGCTCCAGCTCCCGATATTCGATGTCCCGGCCCACGCAGGTCAGTCTGGCCCTGCCGCTGCCCCGTTTCTCCTCAACCAGGGTGAAACTGGAATCCACCGCGCCACTGATGGCGGTGGTGCCGGAGATCCTGTGGAACACATCCTCTGCCTTTTCTTTCCGCAGATGGTGGATGAGCAGGATGGCAATGCCGTGCTTGTCCGCCAACCGCTTGAGCACAGACAGATCCCGGTAGTCGTTGGCGTAGGTGGCGTCGTGGACTGGGCGGACCATCTGCAGGGTGTCAATGATGACCAGCACTGTGTCGGGGTGTGCGGCGACGAATGCGTCTACCTGTTCCTCCAACCCTTGACCGATGAGGTCGCACTCGGTACAGAAGTGGACGCTGCTTGGTGCATCCTCCGTGATCTCAAACAGCCGGTTCTGGATACGGAGGACGGAATCTTCCAGACAGAGATAGAGGGTGGTGCCCTGCCTGGTGGTCATGTTCCAGACTGGTTCTCCCTTGGCCACCGTCACCGCCAGCCACAGAGCCAGCCAGGACTTGCCCACCTTCGGGGAGCCTGCCAGGATGTGCAGGCCCTGCGCAAGCAGGGTGTCCACCACAAAATTGGGCGAGTGCAATGGCTGGCTCATCAAGGTTGCTCCATCCACTGTGCGGAGCGGTGCGTTGTTTTTTCTCACGGTCAATTCCTCCTTATTTTGAATATGAAAAGCGCCCACCACAGTGAGCGCTTCCGGGAAAGGTATTTTTCCTTTCACTTGATTATTCTGGGAGTTTTGATAAAATGAGAATATCACAAGACAGGGGCAAAATGGATATAGGACAGGAGAGGGACATATGCCGTTGGGAATCAAGCAGAATAACAACCTACTGTACCTCACACTGGATGTGTGGCAGGACTTGGTTTTTTTTAATGAGCAAGCCTATCCTGCCGGATATTTCGCGGCCAATATTATGAACCAAGATCAGGCAACCCTTCAGGCCCTGATCCATTACGGCGGTGCTATCAGCAAAGAGGCGGAAGCGCTCCTGAACGCAGATCGGGACACCTTTGCCCGTTTGCTCCCACAGGTGCGCTCGGATGTCTCCGCCCTGCTGGATGTGCTGTGGACATACCCGCCCTTCTGCTTCCTGGACAAGTCTGGAGAACTGGAGGTGCTTGATCAATATTGCCGCGAGAGCATGGTAGATGCCCTGATGTCGACCGAGGCCCCGTATCGGGATTTTTTCTTGCACTACCTGGCCGCCGCCTTTGCCATCCCCCTGGGGATCTATCATTTTGTTGTAGCGGCGGACTACTTTGAGCGGGGATATCTCTATCGGCTCAAGGAGCGGAACGAGACCTTCTTTGCCATTGCTGCCCACGACTGTTTTACCAGTGATGACTTCTGGCATGTGATGGATGACCTCCCCTTGCCGGATATTGAAAAATTTACGGTATCCCCAGTCATGGAGTCCACATATATCTTTGCAAGGAACCCTACCCAGAAAGAAAAGATGGTGTTTGTCCAGCGCGTCCGTTTTCACAGGATCATGTCGTTCTACTGCTTCGACCTGATGAACGGGCTGCATCATGGACACGCTCCCTGCGTGTGTCAGAACTGTGAGCGGTATTTTCTTACCCGCAGCGGACATAAGCCAAAATACTGCAGCGGCATGGCACCCCAGGACAGCCGCCTGACCTGCCGACAGTACGGTGCCATGATGCACCAGAAGGAGCAGAACAAGCAGCATCCCGTCTACCGCCTGTTCAATACCCGCACCAACACCATCCGCAAGCATCACCAGAGAGGAAAAATCTCCGATGAGCTGCGGCGGGAAGCGCTGTATCTCGCGGAGACCTATCGGGACCGGGCGCTTATGGACAACGACTATGCCGCTGGAGACTATGTCCACGACATGGAGCAGGAGACGCTTTATGCTCAGGCGAGAGCGCGGCTTGCCCAGGAGGACAAGCCATGAGCATGTACCTCTGTGACGCTCCATGCCCCAGCAATGAGGAACTTGCCCGGCGCATACAGGAAGGCGATCCAGAGGCCGCTTCACTTCTGCTTTCCCAGAACGAGGGATACCTGACCATGCTGGCCACAAGCTACTGCGAACAATTTTCTCAAGATTTTCTGGTGGACGATCTGAAGCAGGAGGGTGCGCTGGCACTGCTGGACGCGGCACAGCGGTTTGACCCATCCATGGGAACCAGGCTGCTGACCTACGCCACTCCCGCCATTGAAACAGCCATGAAGGACTGCGCCGCCCAAAGTTCTTTTTCTCTGTCCCTCCCGTTGGACCGTTACTACCAGCTGCGCCAGGTGGCGTTCCTCTATGCCACACACGAGCAGGACACCGAAGCAGATCTTCTGACCGCCATTCAAGAGAAGTTGGAAGTCTCCGCCAAAGTGGCCAAACGTCTGCTGGAGGAATACCACACCGTGTTCCAGATTGAGTCCCTGGGTGAGCGTGTCTTTGATATTAGTTTTGGTGGTGATCCTGCCAAGGCCTATGACCGTTTCATGCACCGAACGCTGCTTCTCCAGCGCATGGAGGAGGTGCTCAAGCCCAGAGAGTTGAACTTGGTGCGCTGTTATCTGGGGATCGGCCAGCCCAACGAGCAGGGCATGACCTTTCAGGAACTGGCCATCCGGCTCAACTACAACGGCCCCAGCGGCGCGGAGAAGGCGTATAAGAGCGCCATCCGGAAACTGAGAAAGCAGCTAAACGGTGGCGCTTACGGTCATTGGCTCTCCATCCAGAAAGCAATTCAAGCCGCACGCCAGGAGGCCAGCAAAGAGATAGGATACAGTTCACCCCAGTTTACATGGCTGGATTCCCAGGGGCTGATTCGGGGGTTTCTGGACATGGTCACTGCATTAACCCATGTGTATTGTACTCTCCACCAGGTTTGTGAGAAAGAAGAACTGTAATTTCACAAAGGTTTTTTATTGATACATATTGATACAAAATAGAGAAATTCTCGGAAAAGGGGTGCTAATTGTGGTCCGAACATCGTTTCATGCCTATTATCAGGCACGGCAGCTGGAACAGCTATCCCAGGAGCAATTTGTTCCGGTTTTTGCCTCCTCGGACATTCAGATTTACCCCTTCCAGATTGCCGCAGCGAGCTTTGTGCTGCGTTCTCCCTACCAGAAGGGCGCTGTCCTGTGCGATGAAGCCGGTATGGGTAAAAGCCACGAGGCCATGCTGGTCATCAACCAGAAATGGCTGGAGGGTTGCAGCCGAATTTTGCTGGTGATCCCCAATGTCGATCTTTTACAACAATGGACGGAAATGCTGGAGCGATTCTATACCGTCCCTTATGTGGTACTGACGAATCGGGAGCAATGGCGGCAGAACACCAGTCCGGACACTCCTAATGCCTTTATCCAGGACGCCCTTGTGATCACCACCTACGATTTTGCGGCCGACAACGAGGATGCCGCCAAGGTGGTCAACTGGGATCTGGCCGTCTTTGAGGAAGCCAATGCCTTGACCGGGGTCTATCAGGAGGGCAACAAGCAGGCCAAAGCCCTCAAACGGATTGCTGGGGAGTCGTTCAAACTGCTGCTCACTGGCACCCCCATCGAAAAGAACATTATGGACTTGTACGGCCTGATCTGGTTTATTGACGAAACGCTGCTGCCGGGGGAAAAAGAGTTCCTGGCCCGGTACCTGCGCCGCCCGGAAAACTACCCGGAACTGAGCAGCCAAGTCAGCCGCTACTGTTTCCGCACCCTCCGCTCCCAGGCCAAACGATACGCCAAGGTGCCGGAGCGGGTGCTGATGACCGTGGAATACACGCCGTCGTCCCAGGAACGGAAGCTATATGAGCTGCTCAACGCCTACATCAATTACCGGGAAAAGAAGGCCTTTCCTGAAATGGACCCGTATGACCTGGCTTTACGCCTGCTGGGCCTGCTGGGTTCCTCCACGGCTGCAATTTTGCAGACCATCAAGGGGGTAATCAAACGCCTGGAACAGATGGAAAACACTCAGGATGAGCTGGCCCAGTGGCAGGAAATACAGGCCGTGGCCGAGAGCATTACCCAGGACGCTAAGGCTACGGAGCTGCTGACCGTTCTCAAGCAGGGATTTGCGCTGATGAAAAAAGTGAGCGCCAAGCGGAAAGCCGTCATCTTCACCGAGAGCGTAGAAACCCAGAAGATGCTTCAGCGGCTCTTATCCCAGGAGTACACCACACTTTCCTACAATGGCAGCACTGACTACTCGGTGATCCACCGGTTTAAGGAGGAAGGCGAGGTGCTGATTTCCACCGACAACGGGGCCAAGGGCTTCAATTTGGAGGACTCCGCCTTTGTCATTCACTACGATCTACTGTATAATACCCTTAAAATGGAGCAGCGCATCGACCGATGCCACCGGCTGGGTCAGCAGTGTGATGTGCTATCCGTGGCCTTCATTGACAAAAACAACTTCGCCGATGTTCGCAAGCTGGAACTGGTCAACAAGCGGATGCTGGTTACGAATGGCGTCTTTGGAATCACCGATGATGTACTGGGAGGATTTACCGACGATGTGAAGGGGGCCTTTCCTGTCATTGCCCAGCGCCTGCGGTCCAAGGCCCAGGTGGAGCGGGACTTTCAATGCACCCTGGCCACCTATGAGGAGGACAACCGTCACACAGTTGCCGCCGCCGAAAACGTGCTCTTTACCACTTTTACCAAAGAACTGGCGGACAAGGTGAAGCTCTCTCCCCGGTATATTGACCGCAAGGCCCGTGAATTGAATAACGCCCTGTGGGAGGTTGCCAAGTGGTTTTTTGAACGCTACAATGAGAAAAACACCGATTGCCGCTTTGTCATTGACGAGTCCCGGCGTACCATAACAGCCACAACCTACGACCAGCTTCCGGTACTGTTCTACTACTGGACCGGGAGTCGGAATAGGCCCTATCGCAGCCAGAAGGTCTATGGCATGAGTAAGGATTTCAAACCAAAAGCCGGTCAGATCACCCTGTCCAGCGTCATTGGCAGGGGGATTCTCCACGAGCTGGAGTGTTCCGATACGGGCAGTCTGACGGTGCCCGACATTGAGGAGCCATGTGAGATCGGCCTCTACTCCGTTACCCTGACCTCGGCCTCCAGCCGCACGGAGCAGGCGGTATTGTGTGGGCGGACGGAGAGCGGCAAGGTGCTGGACGAGGACGCCTGCAAAGAGATTTTATCCCTGCCTGTACAGGACTGCACCCAGGAGGGACACAGCGCGCCCCATTGGCTCAAGCGTGGCAGCCGTCCCCATGGGCTGGACGAGCTGGTACCCACCAAGGAGTTGCTGGCCGCTGAGATGGAAAAGCTGTCCCCGGCTCAGGCGGACGAGATGGAGCGGATGAAGCAGAGAGTCGCCGCCGAAAAAGCGGCCCTCAGCTGGGAACTCAACGCCCTGGACAGCCAGGTGCAGCAGGCACAAGCGGAGCTGGAGGCCGTCACCGGCGACCGGCTGAAGCGGCTGTCTGCGCAGAAAAGAGTAACCCAGCTTCGGCAGGAATACATGAAGCGGCAGGAGAGCCAGTTCTTTGACGCTATGCGCCTGGATGTAGAGCTGGAAGAAAAAATAAAGTCCTTTGCCGAAAAAGAAAAGCTGACGACAAAGGTACAGAGAGAATTTGTGGTGGTGATTGATAAGAATGCGAAAGAAAATAACTGATTTTTACAAGAAATATTCGGTTGCTTTCAATATAATCAGTTTTCTTGTGGCTATCGGAAGCATCTGCCTTACAATCTGGATTTCCAAACAGCCTGTGACGCTTCCGCAGAAAGAGCTTAGTTGTATAACGACAAATAGCAAAAGTCTTGTACTGATGCTGGGAAACGATAGTAACTTGAAATTATTGTACGGAGAACGTGAGGTTTCAAAACCGTGCATAACTTCGATTGTAATTCAAAATACTGGAGCTTACCCAATAACAAATAGTGACTTTTTGCGGCCATTTATTATTGCTTTTGGGGAAACAGACGAGATATTATCGGTTAATATAGGCGATTGCTCCAATCAGTATATCAGGGAAGAAGTCGTCGAAAATAGTAGTTTTAGCAATCAGCAACTGACCATTGATAGTTTTCTGCTAAATCCAGGCGAAATGTTTACGATTGACATTATAAGTGATGGAGGCATTCCGCTTATCAAATTCGATCAACGGCTGGAGGGCATCAGCGACCTAAATTTAGTTGATAATCCGTCCAGTCAAGTACTCCTTGTTCGTAAGAAAGAACCTGCGGAAATCTTCCCATTTGCAGTCGGGCTTGGGTTAATAGCAGTGATCATAATTGTCGCAATTGTAATTATTATTCAGAAAGTGAATAAACATGATAAGTTAATGTTTGACCGCTTTGAAGCTGCGCTTAGGCAGGAGATATATAAGGAGAATGAACATGATCGATCAAATTGATGGATTGTCCATGGACATAGAACAAACCAATCTGGACAAGCTGCGCTCCGTATTCCCGGAATGTGTCAGTGAGGGCAAGCTGGATATTGACAAGCTGCTTTCGCTGTGCGGCGAGTACATTGACAATGATTTTGAGAAGTACAAGTTTGAATGGAAGGGCAAGGCGGACTGCCTGCGGCTGGCTCAGAAGCGGTCCACTGGCACACTGCGTCCCTGCCCCGAAGAAAGTGTCAACTGGGACACCACCCAGAACCTCTACATTGAGGGCGACAACCTGGAGGTCTTGAAGCTGCTGCAAACGGCTTATTACCGCAAGGTGAAGATGATCTACATCGATCCGCCGTACAACACCGGCAACGATTTTGTCTATGCCGATGACTTTGCTGACCCTATGGCCCGGTACAAGGAAGTCACCCAGCAAACCACCAAGTCCAACCCGGAAACCATGGGCCGCTACCACACCAACTGGCTCAACATGATGTATCCCCGTCTGCGTCTGGCGGCAAACCTGCTGCGGGATGATGGTGTGATTTTTATCTCGATTGATGATAACGAGGTCACAAACCTGCGAAAAGTTTGTGATGAAGTGTTTGGCGAGGAAAATTTCGTCGGTTGCGGTGTATGGAAAAGAAGAACATCCTCCGCCATGGATCAATCAAAAGTGTCAACAGACCACGAGTATCTTTTGATGTATCACAAAGGTCAATTCCTTCCTTTTGCTGGATACAAAAAGGACTATAAAGGATACTCAAATCCTGATAATGATCCACGAGGCCCCTGGGTTGCAGGTGATTTGACGGTTGGCATGAATGCTGATATGCGCCCCAATCAGTATTATGACTTAGTAGACCCTAAAACAGGGAAAGTATATCATCCCAGTTATAATCGTGTATGGTCTTATGCTCCCGATAGTATGCAGAAGCTTATTGAGGAGGACAGAATTGTTTTCCCAGAAGATACCTCTCAGCGTCCCATGAAAAAGAGGTTTGCCAATGAATTGAAAAGTGACGCAAATCCATTTTCAACATGGATGAGTGAAGTTGGACTTAATACTGAAGGTACCAGAGCTGTATATACTTTGTTTGATGACAAAAGTCTATTTAATTATGCTAAGCCAATTAGTTTGATAAAAACCATTGTTTCTCAAGTAACAAGTCAAGATGATATTGTACTGGACTTCTTCTCCGGATCTGCCACCACTGCCCATGCGGTGATGCAGCTCAACGCCGAGGACGGCGGCAACCGGCGCTTTATTCTGGTGCAGCTCCCTGAACTGTGCGACGAAAAGAGCGAGGCTTACAAGGCTGGATACAAGAATATCTGCGAAATCGGCAAGGAGCGCATCAGACGGGCCGGGAAAAAGATTCATCAAGACTTGGGAATGTCTGCCGCATTTGATTTAGCAACTGCAATCACAATCCCCGAGTTAGAAGATGAGATGAACGAGAGTTGTGAGCAAAAAATGGATTCTGCAGAAACCTTGGATTTGGGTTTCCGTGTCTTTAAGCTGGACACCTCCAATCTGAAAACCTGGGACGCCACCCCCATTGAGGATGAGCAGCTGGACCTGCTGTACCAGCGGATGAACGGCATGATCCACCGGGTCAAGTCCGACCGCTCTGATCTGGATATGGTCTACGAGATCATGCTCAAGCTGGGCGTGCCGCTGACCTATTCCGTGCATCCGATTACCATCAATGATAAGACAGCTTATGCCGTGGGCGAGGAGTACCTACTGCTGGTTTGCCTGGCCGAGGATGTGCAGCCGGAGGATGTGGAACAAATGGCAGAGTACGCCCCCGCCAAAATCATCATCTCCCGTGACAGCTTTGCTGATGATACCGCCATGGCCAACACCTATTATATCCTGCGGGATCATGGGATTGAACTGAAACTGGTGTGAAAGGAGCCATTATGGAAAAATCATGCAAGAATTGCGAATTTAATCTTCGCGGAAAATGTACCGGGCATGGAAATGTTTATGAATATGGAGAAACGATTGTAGATGACTCCAAGCTCTGTGATGATTGGAGTGCCAGCTTAGAATATTTTACTTATCAGACAAACCATGCTCCGCGATTTCTGCGTGATGCGTATAATCGCTGCTGTATTTCCTACCAAGAATTCTCCCGAAAATTTGATGATTTCAAAGACGGAAAACCTGTTCCGATCAATTTCTTTGATGCAATCAAGGCTGTATATGGGTTGAGTATGGTAGATATTGCCGTTCTGTTGGATGTAACCTTTGGCGTTGTATACAGAGCTAAAACACAAGGCTTTTCCAGCAAGCGGATTAAGCAATTTTCCAATGCACTTCGAGTTCCTGAAAATCTACTGTTGAACACGACCACAGGCGATTTTGAAGAACTGGAGCAATGCAAAAAGGATTTCTTTCAATCCTATGATAAGAAGCTACATTTTCAGGCTATGCCAGAATGGAAAATGCGGTTGGCAAATGACATCAGTTCGGCTGTTTTGCATTGTCCCATTCATATTGCAAAACAATTATCCAGCGTTGACCACCTGTTCTGGACGAACGGAATGGCATTGGATGCATACACGGAAGATGAAATTGCATTTATTCATTATCTGCAAAAAACTTCGGGCAAACACACACCTGTTGTTCGTTTGGAGTATTTTCTGGATATTGGAGCCAGACCCCATATGTCCATAAGCACTCTCGAAAAGAATTGATATCATGTTAGTCAAATTCTATTGTCTATAATACGAAAAGGGTGGCCGCATGAAACTAAAATTCAAAAATCAAAATTTTCAAACGGATGCGGTCAATGCTGTGGTGGATTTGTTTATTGGTCAGGAGAAAACCCAGAGTACTTTCTCCGTCATGGACGACCGCCAGACCACTTTCCTAAATGAACTGGGTCAGGGCAACGCCCTCTACATCGACCAGGAAACACTGACCGCCAATATGCACGCTGTCCAGAAGCGGAATAGCCTGCCCCTGACCGATATCGCTGGGAATATGCAATTTTGCATTGAGATGGAGACCGGCACCGGCAAGACCTATGTCTACACCAAGACCATTTTTGAACTGCACCGCAAATACGGCTTCACCAAGTTTGTCATTGTGGTGCCGTCGGTGGCTATCCGTGAGGGCGTCTATAAGTCTTTCCAGGTCACTCAGGAGCATTTTGGCCTGCAATACGACAATGTGCCCTGCCGGTATTTCATTTATAGCTCCGCTAAGCTGTCCGATGTGCGGCAGTTCGCCACCAGCTCTAACATCGAAGTGATGATTATCAACATCGACGCTTTTAAGAAGGCAGAGAACATCATCAATCAGGCCCAGGACAGGCTGAACGGCGAGACAGCCATGGGGTTTATTCAGAATACCCACCCCATCGTCATCATTGATGAACCGCAGAGCGTAGACAACACCCCTAAGGCCAAGGAAGCCATTGCCACATTGAATCCCCTGTGTGTGCTGCGCTACTCCGCCACCCACCGTGAGAAGATCAATCTGCTCTACCGCCTGACCCCGGTGGATGCCTACCAGATGGGATTGGTGAAGCAGATTGCCGTGTCCTCCAACCAAGTGGCTGGTGGCTTCAACCAAGCCTATGTGCGCCTGTTGTCGGTGTCCAACGAGAAGGGATTTAAGGCCAAGGTGGAGCTGGATGTAAAGGGCAAAACCGGAGTCGTGACCCGCAAAACGGCCACGATTAAGCCGGGTGACGACCTATTTCTGCTGTCCGGCCAGCGGGACCTCTATGAGGGGTACACCGTTGCTGGAATCGACTGCACCCCTGGCTATGAGCACATTGAGTTTGGCAACACCCAGGAAGTGGCCATGGGCAAGTCAATCGGAGATGTGGATGAGAACATCATCAAGAAGGCACAGATCCGGCGCACCATCGAAACTCACTTGGACAAGGAACTGCGGTATCTGGATAAGGGCATCAAGGTGTTGTCTCTGTTTTTCATCGACAAGGTGGACAAGTACCGCCACGAGGACGGCACCCCCGGTATCTATGCGACCATGTTTGAGGAATGCTATCAGGAACTTATGGCAAAGCCCAAATATGCCGCCCTGCAGGCCCGTTTTCCTTCTGATGTGAGCAAGGTACATAACGGCTATTTCTCTCAGGACAAAAAAGGCCGTCTGAAGGACACCAAGGGCGACACCCAGGCCGACGATGATACCTACAACACCATCATGCGGGATAAGGAATGGCTGCTCAGCTTTGACTGCCCGCTGCGGTTTATTTTCTCCCATTCAGCCCTGCGGGAGGGCTGGGACAACCCAAATGTATTCCAGGTCTGCACTCTCATTGATCAGAAATCTGTCTTTACTTGCCGCCAGAAGGTGGGGCGTGGTCTGCGCCTGTGCGTGAACCAGGACGGCGAGCGCATCGAGGACAAGAACATCAATGTGCTCCATGTGATGGCCAACGAGAGCTTTGCTGAATTTGCCTCCACCCTCCAGAAAGAGATCGAGGACGAAACCGGCGTCAAGTTTGGTGTACTCCAGCTCAGCCTGTTTTCCGGCATGGTATACGAGGACCGCCGGGAGGTGGAGAGACAGGTCACTGTCGAACAGGCCCAGGCTGTGGTTCAAGCGCTGAAAACCTCTGGGGTGATCAACGAGGCCGGGCAGGTGGTATCTGTTGTCGAGCCAAAGGAAATAGAGTTGCCCAAGGCTCTGGAGCCAGTCAAGGAAGTTGTGCAGGCCATTGTGGAACGGGCGGAACCGGTAGTGGCAGAATCTCTGGCAGGCACAGCCTATACAGAGACTGTTGTGGAGGAAAAGACCCTTTCCTATGACGACGCCCACGAGCTGATGGACCACTTCGAGCGGAAAGGGTACATTACCAGCACCGGTAAGGTAAAGGATACCATGAAGAATGCCCTGAAAAACGGTACCCTTGATCTCCCCCAAAAGTATGAAGCCGCCCGGGAGCGATTTGAGCGGATTATTGCTAACGCCGACCGCAGACCGCCTATCCGGGATGCTTCCCGTGATGTGGTGGTTCACCTCAACAAGCAGGTCATGCTCTCCCCGGAGTTTCTGGAGCTTTGGAACAAAATCAAACAGAAAACTGCCTATCGGGTAAATATCGACACCGAACAGCTTGTGGAGAACTGCGTTAAGGCGCTTCGGGAAATGCCCCATATTCCAAAGACCAGATTGGTATCCCAGACTGCCGACATCCATATTGAGCAGGCGGGAATCAGCCACATCCAGCGGGAAATGCGAACCATGGATATTGCAAACGACTATCAGTCTCTGCCTGACATTATTACCGCTATCAGCGATGAAACCTTGCTGACACCAGCGACGGTTAACCGGATTCTGGTGGAAAGCGGACGATGTGGCGATTTTCTCAACAACCCCGAGGCATTTCTGGAGCAGACCGTGGAGCTGATCCGCAATCATCGCCACGCTCTGGCCATTGACGGCATCCGCTATGTGAAGCTGGACGGTCAGGAATACTATGTGCAGGAGATTTTCGACACCGCCGAGTTGATTGCTAACCTGGACCGAAACGCTGTGAAGGTTGAGCATAGCGTCTACGACTATGTGATTTATGACAGTCCCACTGTGGAAAAGCCTATGGCAGAGGCTCTGGACAATGATCCGGATGTAAAAATGTACTTTAAGATTCCAAGCCGATTCAAGATTGAAACGCCTATCGGCACTTACAACCCTGACTGGGCAGTCTATCTGACGAAAAACGGAGAGGAAAAGCTGTACTTTGTCTTGGAGACCAAGGGGACAACTAACTTTATTCACCTACAACCCAGTGAACAGATGAAGATTCATTGTGGTAAGGAACATTTTAAAACGCTGGATTCAGGTATAGAAATGCAAACTGTAACAGATTGGTCCCAGTTTCGTACAAGGATTTAGGTGCTGTTTTGTTTATGTATCTTTTGTAATATCTCTTAGCTATAATATTTTGGCCTAAGTTATCGCACCTTAGGAAAACGATGTGGTTCTGCTACGCATTGGTATAACACAGCCCCACAGCTGCGGCAGATCAGGTACTTCAGCCGATTTCCCAGCAATCCATGATATTTGAAAGTGACCAGGGCCTCTCCGTGCTGCCAGCCTTCCCCAATGTCTTGTGAGCCGCAGTACTGGCATCTGGTAACGGGAACTTGTGTCATTGCATTTTCTCCTCTCTGTTTTGTTGGCTGCAAACACACAATGCTGAGAGACGATTCAGAAGTCCAGAGAATGTTGCTGCTCAAAATGGAGAAGATCAGAGATGAAGAAATTGCAATACGCATAAAAGCATTGTGCGCCTGACCGCATAAAAATCAGGCATCTCTCTCCGCTTCTTCCGCTGGAAAGGGATGCCTGTCCGTTTCAAAGTGATTCAATTCGTTTGCCAGTTCCCATGCCAATTTAAACCCGCAGAAGAAACTATCCATGGAGCGTTCTTCCGAAATCAGACTCTGGTTATCCATGATCCGCAGCACCAGTTTTCTCTCCGGCTTTTCCAGTCGCTCAATGAGTTGCCTGTGGCAATCTTCAATTTCTTGCTCAGCCTCTGCCATGGGAAGTGGCGTGTAAAATCTGTTGTAGAGTTGTTTCAGAGTGTCATTCATGTGTCCTGCCTCCTTTCAGCAAGATAACATACCACAGGTCACCTGGAAAAGCCACCAAAATGTTTGGATGATTTCTAATTGTCTGGACGCCCTGAAAAATAGAAAAAATAGCCGCAAGCCACGAAAAGTAGCTTGCGGCTATTTCACCATTTTCGTCTGGTGTGACACCCCAGGGTCTCTCTCAATCGGTCATTCTTGGGTTCATCTCAAGATGTCCTTGTGAGGAGTAGCCCTTGCGTGTCTCTCTTTTTTGGTGCCCCGTCTTTTGCCGTGGGCAAAAGACGGCCGCTGCGGCGGGCTGATTTGAATCCCGCAGGGGGAACCCGCCAAGGTTCCCCCCGCAGACACCCCCTTCCTTGCGGAATCGCGGCACCCTTCTTAAAATTGTTTTTGACCGCTTACTACAGAAAAGAGAGACCGGCGCTGCCGGTTTCTCTTTTCTGGTGCGCGAGGCCCCGCCCGGGCCGCTGCGGCGGGGCTGATTGAAATCGTGCGGGAAAAACCCGCAAAGGTTTTTCCCGCACACACCCTTTTCCTTGCGAGACTTGGAAGTGCTTTGTTATTGAAAGCAAACGGAAATTCCTTCGCTTTCCCCCGCGGCTCACCCCGCCGGACTTGCTGCGGAGCGAAACGGTGGAATGCGAAAGGTTACGAAGTCTTGGGGGCGGTCGGCGGATAGGGGATGCGGTAGGGCTCCGCGCCCTGCTCCCTGAGCTTCTCCTCCAGCCAGTCCCGCAGGGCCGCCACGCCCTCCTCCGTCCAGTCAAAGGTCTCCGTCTCAACATGTTCCGCCAGCTCAAAGCTGGTGTTTTCATAGACCCACGCCTGAATCCTGCCGCTCCCGGTCCAGCCCTCCCGCTTGAAGCGGTAGCGGAAGGTCCCGAGGCTCCCGGGATATACCTCCGCCTTGGTGAAAAATCCAACGTCCAAAAACGCGAAACCGCTCTCCATGCCCATCCTCCCCAGCGTGTCTTCTGCCTTTTATTTTACAGAGTTTCGGCCGCTCTGTCAAACCGGTTGCCAAACAGGGAAAAAAGGGGTATAATCCCCCTGTGAAAACACAGGATTATCCCCCTTCCCCAACTTGTTCCGCCCGCCGCCGTCCTCCGGCGGTGAGCGCGGACCACGGCGGCTCCTCTCCGGATTCTCACGGTCCGGAGGGAATCCGCCGGCACTCACACAGAAAAGGAGATCTGTCCATGAATATCCTGGTCCTCTCCGACTCCCACGGCAATGTCGACAATATGATCCGGGCGGTGGAGCGGGAGTCCCCTCGGGCCGTCTTCCACCTGGGGGACTGCTGGCGGGACGGCCAGCGGCTCCACGACCGCTTTCCGGAGATCCCCTTTGAGCAGGTGCCCGGAAACTGCGACTTCCGCTCCCAGGAGGCCCCGGAGCGCCTGGTGTGCCTGGAGGACAAACGCATCCTCCTGTGCCACGGCCACACCTACGGCGTAAAGCAGTCCCTCCTGGCCGCCGGGTACGCCGCCGAAGAGCAGAACCTGGACGTGTTTCTCTTCGGCCACACCCACCGCCCCCTGGTGGACATGCGGGGCAAAACCCTCTTCCTGAACCCCGGCAGCATCGGAGACTACGCCCATCCCTTCTACGGGGTCCTCATCCTCTCCGGCGGCAGGGCCGACGCCCGGACCGTCCCCCTGGAGTGACAGCCCTCCTCCCGTGAAACTCTTGTGAAAACCGGCCCGCTGTCAGCGGGCCGGTTTTTTCGTCATGTACGGGATGTGCGGGAGTCTCCGGCGGCCTCTTCCTCCAGCGCCTCCAGGTACTCCTCCAGGCACTGGCCGCTGTCCCGCATGGCCAGTGCGGCCTCCCTGCCCACATAGCGGTAGTGCCAGGGCTCGTAGCCGATGCCGGTGATGTCGCACTTGTCCTCCGGATAGCGCAGGATGAAGCCGTACTCCCAGCAGTGCTCCATCAGCCACTTCTGCTCCGCCGTGTCGGCCTGCTTCCGGGTCAGCCCCTGGTAGCCGGAGGACACGATGTCCAGGGCCAGGCCCGTCTGGTGCTCGCTGGTGCCGGGCACCGCCACCCAGCGGCCCGCCTCCTCCACCGCGGTCTCCTGGTCATATCCGGCGGCCCGCAGGCGGGAGATCTTGTTGTTGTACAGCCGGGTCTGCGTCGCCTGGGTGCGGTAGGCCGAGCAGATCAGGGGCCGCAGGCCCGCGTCCCGGCAGGCGAAGAACATCTCGTTCAGGTCCGCCCGAATCCGCTTGTCCACCTTCAAGCCGCAGGTGGCCAGGGTCACCAGCTCCACGGAGAAATCCTCCGGCAGGGCGTTCCAGGGATTCACCAGCAGCAGCTTCCAGTCCGTCTCCTCCTCTGCCGCCGGCTCCGCCTCCCTCGCCGTCTCCACCGGCTCCGCTGCCGCCGGTTCCGGGGGCGTGGGCTTCACCAGCCTGATGGCGCTCGCCGCCGGAACCATCAGGGCCGCCGCCAGCAGCAGCGCGGCGGCATATCGCGCAATTCTCATATGTCTTGTCCTTTCCGGCCCGCCGGGCCGCTATCCCTTGTGGTTTTGTTCTATCATACACCTTCTCCTTTCATAAAAAAAGAGTATTTTGTAAACAACGGAAAATTTTTTGCGCGGCGGGAGGCGGACCACCGGCACTGTCATTTCCACAGAAAAACCGGAACGTCTTTGGCTAAATCGGAAAATTTCAGGGAACGGTGTGAAAAATGATTGATTTTTCAGGCGGTTGATGCTAGATTCATATCATAAACGTTGTAACAGGCGTTTTTCGTTTTCCCGTTTCTGTGTACGGACACAGAAACGCAGGACCACAGGTCCGCAACCGGAATCATTTTTAAGGAGGATATATCTATGTTTGATCCCAAACACGTCTCCCTGGGCATCGCGCCCATCGGCTGGTGCAACGACGATATGCCGGAGCTGGGCGCGGAGAACACCTTCCAGCAGATCGTCAGCGAGATGGCCCTGGCGGGCTTCACCGGCTGCGAGATCGGCAACAAGTACCCCTCCGATCCCGCGGAGCTGAAGAAGGCCCTGGACCTGCGGGGCATGCGGATCGCCAGCCGCTGGTACTCCTCCTTCATCCTGACCCGCCCCTTCGAGGAGGAGGAGAGGGACTTCACCGCCAACCTGGACTTTTTGGCCGCGGTGGGGGCCAACCGCATCAACGTCAGCGAGCAGAGCTACTCCATCCAGGGCCAGATGGACACCCCCGTCCTCACCGGCGGCCGCAAGCACGTGATGGACGACGCCGAGTGGGACCGCTTCTGCGGCGGGCTCAACAAGCTGGGCAAAATCGCCGCGGACCGGGGCTTCAAGCTCTGCTTCCACCACCACATGGGCACCGTGGTCCAGACCAGCGAGGAGACGGACCGCATGATGGCGAACACCGATCCGAACTACGTGTTTTTGTGCTATGACACCGGCCACTTCACCTTCGCCGGGGAGGACCCCCTGGCCATGCTGAAAAAGTACGTGGACCGGGTGGGCCATGTGCATCTGAAGGATATGCGCCTGCCCGTGGTGGAGGAGGCCCGGAAGAACAACTGGAGCTTCCTCCAGGCGGTGCGGAACGGGGCCTTCACCGTCCCCGGCGACGGCAATGTGGACTTTGACCCCGTGTTCAAGGTGCTCTCCGACGCCGGCTATCAGGGCTGGCTGCTGGTGGAGGCCGAGCAGGACCCCGCCAAGGCCAATCCCCTGGAGTACGCCATGAAGGGGCGGAAGTACATCCGGGAGCACACCGGGCTTTGATACAACCACCGCCGAATCAATAAATCACCTGTAGGGGCGGCTGCCAGCCGCCCGCCCTTTGGGAGACCCGGAGCTTCCGGGAGAACGGGCGGCAGATTGCCGCCCCTGCAGGTCCCTTTTGAAAATCTTAGATATGGAGATGGTTCCAATGACCTATTTCAGCAAGAACGATCAGCTCAAGCAGGGCTACAACGCCTACATCGACATGGCCGCGGACGACATGGGCACCCAGATGGACATCGGCCTTCTGGTGATGGAGCCCGGCGACGTCTTCACCTTTGACGAGGCGGAGAAGGAGATCGCCGTGCTGCTCTTCGCCGGCAGCGTCACCTACGCCTGGGACGGCAAAACCTGCGAGGCCGACCGGCCCGACTGCTTCCACCACGAGGCCTACTGCCTGCTGGCGGGCCGGGGCACCAAGGTGACCCTCACCGCCAAAGCCCACAGCGAGCTCTACATCCAGAAGACCCTGAACGAGACCCCCTACGAGGCCGTCATGTACACCCCCGACACCGTCCAGACCCAGCACGCCGGGTGCAATGGCGAGCTGCTGGGCTGCATGGAGCGGGAGATCAAGACCTTCTTCGACCACGACAACGCCCCCTTCTCCAACATGGTCCTGGGCGAGGTGCTGAACCACCCCGGCAAGTGGTCCTCCTATCCCCCCCACCACCATCCCCAGCCGGAGGTCTACTTCTACCGCTTCGACTATCCCCAGGGCTTCGGGGCGGGCTTCGCCAACGGCGAGGTCTACCAGACCGGCCAGAACGGCTGCGCCGTCATCACCAGCGGCTTCCACTCCCAGACCGCCGCGCCGGGCTACGCCATGTGCTACGCCTGGGGCATCCGCCACCTGGAGGGCGACCCCTGGCTCAAGACCCGCATCGACGACGAGGAGCACGCCTGGCTCTGGAAGCCCGACGCCAATGACCACATCTATCAAGGATAAGTAAAGGAGGTTTTTCCCATGGATACCATTCGTTTGACTATGGCCCAGGCGCTGGTGCGGTTCCTGGAGAATCAGTACATCGATGTAGACGGCCAGGTGAGCCGCTTCGTCCGGGGCGTGTTCATCATCCCCGGCCACGGCAACGTGGTGGGCTTCGGCCAGGCCCTGACCCAGGAGGCCCACAGCCTGGAGGTCTACCAGGGCAAGAACGAGCAGGGCATGGCCCAGGCCGCCGTGGCCTTCGCCAAGCAGATGAAGCGCAAGCAGATCTTCGCCGTCACCTCCTCCGTGGGCCCCGGTGCAGCCAACATGGTCACCGCCTGCGGCACCGCCACCGCCAACAACATCCCCCTGCTGGTGCTGCCCGGCGACACCTACGCCTGCCGCCAGCCGGACCCCGTGCTCCAGCAGGTGGAGCAGATCAACAGCCTGGCCACCACTACCAACGACGCCTTCCGGGCCGTCTGCCGCTACTGGGACCGCATCGTCCGGCCCGAGCAGCTGATGAGCGCCGCCATCTCCGCCTTCCGGACCCTCACCGACCCCGCCAACACCGGCGCGGTGTGCCTGGCCATGCCCCAGGACGTAGAGGGCGAGGCCTACGACTACCCCGTGAGCTTTTTCCAGAAGCGGGTGTGGCGTCTGGAGCGCCGCCCCGCCACCGAGGCCGCCCTGAAAGAGGCCGCCGAGGCCATCCGGGCCTCTAAAAAGCCCATGCTGATCTGCGGCGGCGGCGTGCGGTACGCCGAGGCCCACGCGGAGCTGCGGCACTTTGTGGAGGCCACCGGCATCCCCTTCGCCGACACCCAGGCGGGCAAGAGCACCATCGAGTGGAATCACCCCCTGGCCCTGGGCGGCGTGGGCGTCACCGGCTGCTCCGCCGCCAACGAGATCGCCAAGGAGGCGGACCTGGTCATCGGCGTGGGCACCCGCTACACCGACTTCACCACCTCCTCCAAGTGGCTGTGGAGCGACACGTGCAGGTTCGTCAACATCAACGTCTCCGAGTTCCAGAGCCTCAAGATGGACGCCGTCCCCGTGGTGGCCGACGCCAAGGACGCCCTGCCCAGACTGGAAAAGCTGCTGGAGGGCTGGAAGCCCGCCTACACCAACGAGGTGAAGGACGCCCAGGCCCGCTGGCGGGAGGAGCTGGCCCGGCTGGACGCCGTGGTCTTCTCGGACACCCCGGACTGGACCCCCATCATCAATGACGCCAACGCGGACTCCGCAAAACGTTTCGCCAGGGATTTGAAGGCCGGCCTCTGCCAGACCACCGTCCTGGGCGCCCTCAACGCCTGGATGGCGGACACCGACGTGGCCATCGGCGCGGCGGGCTCCCTGCCCGGCGACATGCAGCGGATGTGGCGACCCCGGGCACAGGACACCTACAACATGGAGTACGGCTACTCCACCATGGGCTATGAGATCGCCGGCGCCCTGGGCGTGAAGCTGGCCATCGGCAAGGACCGGGAGGTCTACGCCTTCTGCGGCGACGGCAGCTTCAACATGCTCCACGGCGAGCTGGTGACGGCCATGCAGGAGCACCAGAAGATCAACGTCTGCCTCTTCGACAACGCCAGCTTCGGCTGCATCAACAACCTCCAGGTGGGCCACGGCAACAAGACGCTGTGCACGGAGCTTCGGTACCGCGACGCGGAGGGCCTCTTCGGCGACTTCATGGACATCGACTACGCCAAGGTGGCGGAGGGCTACGGCTGCAAGGGCTACACCGTCCGCACCATGGAGGAGCTGAAGGCCGCCTTCGAGGACGCGAAGGCCATCAAGGACCGCCCCGTCCTCTTTGACATCAAGGTTCTGCCCAAGACCATGACCGACGGCTACGGCTCCTGGTGGCGTGTGGGAGATACCGAGGTCTCCGAGCGGCCCGAGAACCTGGCCGCCTATCAGGATCACCTGGCCCACGAAAAGACCGCCCGGAAATACTAAGCGATGGACTGCCCCTATTGCGGAGCGGAGATGGAAAGCGGCGTGCTGCAAAGCTTACACGGAATCCACTACTATCAGGAACCCTGCCTTTTCGGCGTGCCGTTCCGCTTCAAAGCCAGAAATGAGGAGCTCGGGCAGTCCAACGGACCTCTTCAGCCTCCGTTCATCACGGTTTCCCGGTGTCCCGCCTGTAGAAAAATCATCTTTGACTACTAAATTAAAGGAAGGTTGATACTCATGGACAAAGTTTTGAAAATCGGCATCATCGGCTGCGGCGCCATCGGCAAGGACCACTGCCGCCGCATCATCGAGACCGTTCCCGGCGCCACCGTGGTGGCCGTTTCCGACTATGTGGCCGCCGCCGCCGACGATACCGCCGCCAAGTACGGCATCCGCTCCTTCGGCAGCGACTGCGACGGCATGATCAAGGACCCCGAGGTAGAGGCCGTGGTCATCACCTCCATCGATCCCACCCACCACGACTATGTGATGAAGACCCTGGCGGAGGAGAAGTGGTGCTTCTGCGAAAAGCCCCTGAGCCAGAACGCCGCCGACTGCGAGGACATCATCAAGCGGGAGGTGGAGATCGGCAAACGCCTGGTGCAGGTGGGCTTTATGCGCCACTATGACCGGGGCTACGCCGAGATGAAGCGCATCATCGACTCCGGCGAGATCGGCGCCCCCCTAGTGATCAAGGCCTGCCACCGGAACGTGGCCCAGGGCCCGGGCTTCAAGACCGAGAACGGCGTCACCAACGTGGCCATCCACGAGCTGGACATCTGTCGCTGGCTCCTGGACGACGAGTACGAGGACGTGCAGTGCGTCAAGGTCCGCCAGTCCGCCAACTCCGACAAGGGCTATGACAACCCCCAGGTCATGCTGATGCGCACCAAGAAGGGCTGCTTCATCGACGTGGAGGTCCAGGTGGCCGACGGCTACGGCTATGACATCCAGTGCGAGGTGGTCTGCGAGAACGGCACCGTGAAGCTGCCCGACCCCTACGCCGTGGTCCGCCGCTCCCGCCCCGCCGGCTGGGACAGCCTGAACCCCGCCGAGTCCATGCCCATCATGACCGACTGGAAGGAGCGTTTCATCGAGGCCTACGACATCGAGTTCTGCAAGTGGGTGGAGTCCATCCACGCCGGCAGGCTCACCGGCCCCTCCAGCTGGGACGGGTACGTGGCCTGCGTGGCCGGCGACGCCCTGAACGCCTCCCGGGGGACCTCCCAGTTCCTCAAGGTGGAGACCATGGAGAAGCCCGAGCTGTACAAGTAATCTCCGCAAAAGCAATTCCCGCAAATCGAAAGGACCGGCTTTCAGCCGGTCCTTTTTTATGCGCTCTCATTCAATTTCAATATGTACCGACTCGTGGAACACCGGATTCACCAGTCCCGGGATGTCCACCGCGTCGGTGAAGCGGACGTCCTCCGTGAACTCCCGCATCAGGGAGATGATGTAGGGGTGGGGCCGCTCGTCGGGCCGGCCCGCCGCCACGCTGACCACAATGGTCTCGGGCTGAAGCATTTTCAGCAGCTTCCGGGTGGTGGAGGACAGCGAGGCGTGGTGGGGGGCCTTCAAAATATCGCAGGGGAGGGCGGATTCCGTCTCCCACATATGGGCGTAGAAGTCGCCTCCCAGGACGATCTCCCTCCCGTGGTAGTACAGCCGCTGGCGGAGGCTGGAGACGTTCATGCACTTGGCCCAGTGCAGCAGGTCGTAGGCGTTCCGCTCCCCCCGGAAGACGGCGTCATAGACCTCCCGCTGGCGGCGGTACATCGCCGCGTCACCGAAGAGGATGTCCATGGTCAATTCCTCTGTCAGCCGGAGCCGCTCCATCCGGGTGCCGGAGAGCTCCGTCATCCGCCCCACGCGCCCGGGGTGTTCCCGCAGGGCCCCGGTGTACAGGTCCAGGCACCGGACGGCGTTCCGGGCCGCCTTGGGCAGGCCGTTGTCCCCGTCGGGCTCCAGGGGCGGCGCGCCGGCGGGCGGGAGATAGGTGGCCAGCAGCTCGTCCGCCGTCACAGACTCCAGCACCCGGCCCAGTCCGCCGATGTGGTCCCGGTGGAAGTGGGTCAGCAGCACCTTGTCCAGGCGGGCGACACCCTGTTTTTTCAGGAAATCCCCGGCGTAGATCCGCCGGGAGCGGGGGTCCAGCTCCCCCGGGTGGTCGTCCCGCACCAGGCTGTCGTGGCCGCAGTCCACCAGCATGGCGAACCGCAGCTCCCCGCCCTCCATCTCCCGCACCAGGGTGGAGTCGCCGTTGCCCACGTTAATGAAGTCCAAAACCAGCATTGCCCGTCCCCCTCTGATTTTTATTGGTAACAGGATAGCACAGATGGCTGCCTCCGGCAACCGGAAAAGCAGGCGGAGGACGCCAAATTTTTGTCCTATATTTTGGCAAACTGAACGATGGAACAGGCCGCGCCTCTCCTGGTCCCTTTTAAAAAACCGCCGCCGTCCGAACGCGTCGCCGCCTTTGCCAATCAGCTTGCATAGACTCAGGACCTATGTTATAATTAAGGCGGCAGATCGGAATTTCAGAGGGAGTGTGACTGATGAAAAAAGTGATTTTGGGCTCTGCAATGTTCAGTGCAGGATCGCTTTCCGCCGCAGTTCTCCTCGCGGGAACGATGTCCAATGACTGGACAATAAACGGAAGCTTATCCTCATTTTGGAATCTGACGCAATACGGGCTGATGCCCGCTTTCTATGCTTTTATTGGCATTGCAGCCACGGGTATTGCTGTCGCAATATGGGGGATATTTGAAAAGAAGAACTAAGGAACCACTGATTAAATCCCCGCCGGCCAACGCATCGCCGCTCTCACAAAACAAACTCTTGCGTGAACCCAGGAGAGACTTATAATCAAGGAGGAAACATCGGGATTTTCAGGAGGACACCGCGTGAACAACACAGATAGGGAAAGAACGCCATCCAGAGGGTTGTGCCTGCTGACGGCTGCATCCGGTTTGGAGCTTCTATACTGCGGGCTGCTGCTAGATGGTTCGATTTCCGCATTTTTCCCCCTTGGGGATATGGAGGCCACTGTCGCGGTATTTGCTGTCGCAGCGGCATTGATTCAATGGCTCCTTCTACGCAACGCGTTTTTAGTCGCAGCGAAATGGCTGCCGGTCATTTTTTCCGCCGTGGGGATTTTTGCGAGTGAGGCCGCTTATGCCGCCGGCAGTTTTGTCTCCTCCCTTTGGCTCTCGTGGCTGAGTGTGCCGCTCTATCTCGGTTCGGCAGCAGTTATTTTCATATCTTACCTGAACCGGAGATAATATCAGCTCACTGTCAAACAGCAATGAACCGGGGCGCCGCCTGTACAGACGGCACCCCGGTTTCCATATTTCCGCAGGCAGCCAGGCGGTGCTCACTCCAGCCGCCGCAGGGCGTCCACCAGGGCGGTCTTGCCCTGGGTCTTTTCATCCTTGATCTTGATAACCCGGGCGGGACAGCCGGCCGCCACGGCGTTTTCCGGCACATCCTCCACCACTACGGCCCCGGCGGCCACCACGGCGTTCCGGCCCACATGGACCCCCTCGAGAACCACGGCGTTGGCACCCACCAGGACACCGTCCTCCACCACCACCGACATGGCGGAGACGGGCTCCACCACCCCCGCCAGCACCGCCCCGGCGCCGATGTGGCAGCGGGCCCCCACGGTGGCCCGTCCCCCCAGGACGGCCCCCATGTCGATCATGGTGCCGGGGCCCACCACGGCGCCGATGTTGATGACGGCCCCCATCATGATGACGGCCCCCTCGCCGATCTCCACCTGCTCCCGGATGACGGCCCCGGGCTCAATGCGGGCCCTCACCGTCCGCAGGTCCAGCAGCGGCACGCCGGAGTTGCGGCGGTCGCACTCCACCACGTAGTCCCCGATGCTGGCGGCGTTGGCCTCCAGCACGGCGGAGAGCTCCTCCCAGTCGCCGAAGACCGTGAAGCTGTTTCCCTGTCCAAAGACCCTGGCGGAGCCGAAGTCCACCGGCCCCAGGGTGTTGACGTACAGCTTTACCGGGGTCTTCTTCTCCGAGCTTGCGATATAGTCAATGATCTCCTGTGCGTTCACAGCCATCACTCTCCAAACAGGATTTTTTGCAGGTCGTACACACCGCTGGGCTTCCCCGGCAGAAGGCGGGCCATGTGCAGCGCGCCGTTCACAAAGATCTGGCGGCTGGCGGCCCGGTGGGTGATCTCCAGCTCCTCATCGGGCCCCAGGAAGTGGACCGTGTGGGTCCCCGCCGCGGTGCCGCCCCGGAGGGAGTGGACGCCGATCTCGTCCCGTCCCCGCTTCCCGGTGTTTCCCTCCCGGCCGCAGACCACCCGCATGGCCCCGGCGGGGTCTATGGCCTCCAGCAGCAGTCTGGCCGAGCCGCTGGGGGCGTCCTCCTTCTGGTTGTGGTGGGTCTCGGTGATCTCGATGTCAAAGTCCGGCCGCAGTGCGCCGGAGACCTCCCGGAGGGCCCGGACGAACACCGCCATCCCCAGGGAGAAATTGGCCGCCCACAGCACCGGGGCCGCCTCCCCCAGGGCCTCCAGCCGCCTCCGCTCCGCCGGGGTAAAGCCCGTGGTTCCGGAGAGCAGGGGCGTGCCGGTGCGGCGGATATAGGCGCACAGCTCCGGCAGGGCCTCCGGGCGGGAGAAGTCCATCACCACGTCCGCGGTCCGGTCCATGCGGCCCAGGCTGTCCAGGTCCCTCCGGCCCAGGGCGGCCACGATCTCGTCCCCGGCGGCCTGGGCGGTCTCCTGAATAAGGCGTCCCATCTTCCCCCGTCCGATCAGCAGAATTTTCACAGCAGTCCGGCCTCCTCCATAGAGTTTTTCAGCTTCGCCCCAATGCCGGCCCGCTGCGGCAAAGGGCGGCCATAGCCGGAGGTCCCAGGGAACACTACGCTCCTCCGCGGAGAATTATGCGCCGGCCCGCGGGCCCGCCCGCCGCGTTCACAGCCTGCCGGCTCCCGCGGTCCCATCTTCTCCGGACCTCCCTCTCCTTTTGGGCTATGATACCAGATTCCAGCCCCTGGACGCAAGAAAAACTTTTTAGAGCAATTCCCAGAAATAATGAGAATAAAGAAAGCGAGGACAGAGAGTGCAGGACAAGGCGGAGAACGCAGGCGGGCTGGCCCCATATCACCATGGGGTCTGCCGAGGCCCGTTCCTCTGGGCCGAGGCTGGCCCCATATCACCCATGGGGTCTGCCGAGGCCCGTTCCTCTGGGCCGAGGCTGACGCCCGTCAAGGACGACTGCGCAGCCATGCGATTCCCGGGCCGCCGAACTTTTCTTATAGCAATCTTCAAAATTGCTAACACCGGGCCGCCGAGGGCGGCGGCCCCTACAAATCCCTGTAGGGGTCGGCCCCCTGGCCGACCCGCTTGTCAGGAATTCTGATGATTGCTATAGTATTTTTGGGTATTGCTCTGGAGCCTGTCGAAAATCCGCCGCGGCGAGGGCGCCGTTGTGAGAAATAACGAAAATCACTCCACGGTCCGTCCGCGGGACGGCGGCCGTGGTACAGTGCCGGAGGCGTGGAACAGCGGGATTCCCTGACAATGCAGGTCTTTGGATCTGCGGCCGGGCCTGCCGGCGGGGCTGGAATTCCTGAAAAGACCGCTGGTGATGGGATAAAGGGACCTGGAAGGCTGTGCCTCCCGGGTCTCTTTACAGCGTTTTCAAAAACCGCTCCATCCGGTCCAGTCCCTCTCGCAGGTCCCCGTCCCCATAACAGCAGGAGACACGGACAAACCCCTCCGCGCCGAAGCAGGTCCCGGGCAGGACCCCCACCAGCCCCTCTCTCAGCAGCCTCACGCAGAAGGTCTCCGCGTCCATGCCGTACTTCCGGATACTGGGGAAGACGTAAAAAGCCCCCTCCGGCACCTGAAATTCCAGGCCCATGGCGGCCAGCCGCCCGCAGACATAGTCCCGGCGCTTTTGGAACAGGGCCCGCATGGGGGCGGGGTCCGTCTCCAGGGCGGTGACGCAGGCCCGCTGGACAAAGGAGGGGACGGACACCACGGCGTACTGGTGGAATACCTGCATTCTCTCCTTCACGGGCCGGTCCGCCACGCACCAGCCCACCCGCCAGCCGGTCATGGCCCAGGGCTTGGAGAAGCTGTTCACCACGATGATCCGGTCCCGCAGGTCCGTGAACTCCGCGAAGCTGGGGCAGTCCTCCGTATAGGCCAGCTCCCGGTACACCTCGTCGCAGAGGACAAAGACGGGCTTACTCTCCAGGACATCACGGACCGCCTCCAGCGTCCTCCGGGTGTAGACGCAGCCGGTGGGGTTGTTGGGGGAGGTGAGGACCACCGCCCGGGTCTGTGGGGTCAGGGCGGCCTCCAGGGCCCCGGGGTCGATCTGAAAGCCGCTTTTCTCCGTGGGCAGCGCCACGGGCACGCCCCTGAAGAGCCTCGCGGCGGAGGCGTAGAGGGCGAAGGCAGGGGTGGGGATGATCACCTCGTCCCCCGGGTTCAAAACGGCGGCCAGGGCGATGAAGACGGCCTCGGTGGCCCCTGCGGTGACGATAATCTCGTCGGGGGCGCAGCGGAGGCCATGGGCCCGCTCCTCGTAGCGGGACAGGGCCTCCAGCAGGTACGGCTGGCCGTTGTTGGGGGGATAGTGGGTGTCCCCGGCGTCCAGAGACGCCCTCGCCGCCGCCCGGATGGGGGCGGGGGTGTCCAGGTCCGGCTCGCCGATGGTGAGGGCGCAGGCCCCCGGTGTTGAGCGGGTCAGGGCGGTAAAGCGGCGGATGGCGGAGGTCTCCACGCCCATGACGGCGCTGTTGAATGTCAGTTCCATGGAATTCACGCTCCCTTTTCACGGGGGACAGTATAGCGGCGCGGCGGGGCGGTGTCAAGAAAAGGGCCCCGGTTTTTGCCGGGGCCCTTCCTGGGTCCCCCGCACACCCCCCTCCTTCCCGCCGCGGAAGTCCTGTTCCTTTTTCGACAAGCTGAGAGCCCCGGCTTTCGCCGGGGCTCTCTTTTACCTGTTCAATTTTCGTTTTGCAAAAACTCCGGTCCCGCCGGCTGGTTTGGCGTGACCTCCTCATAGGGCACCACCTGCGTGGGCGTACTCTGGGCCTCCAGCAGTTTGACGCCAACAGCCGGCAGGGCCACGCCGCCGGCGGCGGGAGCGTAGGAGATCTCCACCCGGTCGCCCACGTTCAGCAGCACCGCCAGGGGCACGTCGGCGGCGCTGAGCTGGAAGTAGTCCTCCCCCTCCTCCAGCCGGAGGAAATACTGGGTAGTGCCGCTGATCACGGCAGACCGGATGTCCGCGATGACGCCCCGCGCCGTCTCCGTCAGGACGTCGGTCCCGTGAGGCGCATCGATGTCCGCGTCCCCCGCGTCGATGAGGCCCCGGTGGGCCAGGGTCTGGCGGTAGTTGGTCTCGCACTCGGCCACCGTGCCGCCGGTGGAGACGATGTCGTACTGCTGGACGTTGACCATGGCGTACATCTTCACCAGGCCGTCCTGGCCCTTCAGCGTCATGAAGTAGGTGGGCTGGTCGGCGATGTTCAGGAGCAGGGGGAAGGTGGCCTCGTAGCGCATCTGCTGGACCTGGCTCTGGGCGGAGGCCATGGCGGAGTACTCCTCCGCGCCGGCGATGGAGTAGAAGCGGGTCTCCTTGGTCCGCTGGTTGGAGAGGATGAAGCCGATGTTGGACTCGTCGGAGGTGACGGAGGTGACGCCGGTGTACATATACACATCGTCCCCGATGGCGATATAGTTGTAGCCGTCGGTGGTCACCGTCACGTCCCGCTGGCCGAAGATGGAGTTCAAAAAGCCGTTGTGGTACATGCCGTAATAGTCGTACTGCTGGATGATGATGTCGGCGGAGTACACCCGGTCCACCCAGCTGGGCACCTGCTCGTGGTACTGGCACTCGCCGGTGATTGCGTTCACCAGCACCGCGCCGTCCACATCCGTGCCGCCGAAGAGGCCGATGGTCTTCACGATCCGGGAGCAGACCCAGTAGGGGGTGCCGGACTCGTCGATCTCGAAGAAGGGCTCGTCAAACATCATGGTGGGGTAGTGGAACCGGAGGTGGCGGTAGAGGTTGCGGCCGAAGTGCTCCGCCACGGTGTACTTCATGCCCTCCTCCAGGCGGACCACCTCCGCCTCCTGGGTCACCATGTCCACGATGATATAGGCCGGCAGGCCCTGGGAGCGGTTGGTGAACCACTTCACCAGGTCCCCGTACCGGAGGGACGTGACCCGCACCGGACGGCCCTGGTAGTTGATCTGGGTGTAGGCGGGCAGGATCTCAAACTGGGACACCATGTCCGCCAGCTCGCCCAGCTTCCGGGTGCCCAGGCGGGAGGCGGAGTCCGCGTCCAGCATGGGGATCTGGTCGTAGCTGATCTCCTCCACCTCGGCGGTGAAGTCGCCGGTATCCAGAGGCAGGAGCCTGCTGTAGGCCCCCGCCCGCAGCACCACCCAGCTGGTCAGGGACCCGACGGCGATGGCGGCAATGAGGACCAGCACCGCCAGGAGGGGCACGGTGCACTGCTTCTTCACAAAGCCGAAGTACCCCTTGACCCCCTCCCCCTGAAAGCCGGAGGTGAAGACGGCGCACACGCAGTACACCGCGCACAGCAGGAAGACGAAGACGTAGAAGTCCTCGGCGTGGGGGTTCAGGGCGGGCAGCTCCAGGTAGAAGTACACCGCGCCGAACACCAGCGTCACGGCGATGTTCAAAAGGGTCCGGGTGAAGGCGTTTCCGATGGCCTTCCGGGGCTTGCGGGGCTTGCGCTGGGGCGGGGTGACGCCTCCCTGGGGCCCGTTGGGATTGAAGCCCCCGCCGAAGGCGCTGGGGTCAAAGTTGAATGAAAATGGCATAGGACCGCTCCTTTTCTTTCTCTGTTTTTTCCAGTGAAATCCATCATACAGGAAAAGTGTGAACAAATCAAGCTTTCCCAGTAACACAGGAAATTTGCAGACGGCGGAAAATATGATATAATCCATGCAATCCACAGAAATTTTTTCCGTGTAGAGGGGTAAAGGGGGTGCGGGACATGGAGGACACCGAGATCGTGGCGCTGTACTGGGCCAGGGATGAAGCGGCGCTGGCGGAGAGCGAGCGGAAATACGGCGGCTACTGCCGCGCCATCGCCCTGGGTATTCTGGAGAGCCGGGAGGACGCGGCGGAGTGCGTCAACGACACGTGGCTCCGGGCCTGGGAGGCCATGCCGCCCCGGCGGCCCTCCCGTCTGGACACCTTCCTGGGCAGGCTGACCCGGAATCTCTCCCTGGACCGCTGGCGGGCCCGCCGGGCCCGGAAGCGGGGCGGCGGCCAGGTGGAACTGGCCCTCCACGAACTGGAGGAGTGCCTCCCCTCCGGGGACCGCCCGGAGCGGGCGCTGGAGGCCAAAACCCTGGCGGAGAGCCTGGACCGCTTCCTGGAGGCGCTGCCCCGGGAGAAGCGGGTGCTCTTCATCCAGCGGTACTGGTACCTCCGCCCGGTGGAGGAGCTGGCGGCGCTGCACGGGATGGGGAAGAACACCGCGGCCTCCACCCTCTTCCGCCTGCGCGCGCAGCTGCGGGAACACCTGGAGAGGGAGGGATTCACCGTATGAGCGCGGAACAGCTCCTGTACGCCATGGGGGACATCCGGGGGACGTTCATCCGGGAGGCCGCGCCGGTCGCGGCGGCGCCCCGGCGGCGGAGACGGCTCTGGGCCGCCGCTCTGGCCGCGTGCCTGTGTCTGGTCCTGCTGATTGCCCGGACCCGGCCCGCCGCCCCCATGGGCACTGAGCCCCCGGCCGCCGGGGATACGCTTCCGGCGGACCGTGATGCCCTGCCTGGCCCCGGCGCCTCCGGCGGAGAGGACCTTCCCGCCGGATGCCCCCTCTTCCCCGGGGAGATCTCCCAGCCCCTGCTGTACTGGCAGGGCACGGCCTACGCCTGGGACCGGGTGGGGGCCCCGGGCCGCCCCGCAGGGGAGCCGCCGGAGACCATCGGCCAGTGGACGGAGCTGAGCCCCCTGGCAGGCGTCACCGCCGAGGAGACCTCGGAGGACCTGTGGCTCTACGCCGACATCGGTCCGGTGTCGGGCACCGTCTACGCCGACCCGGAGGACCACCCCGGCGTCCTCTATGTGCTGATGACCACGGAGTGGTTTGAGGAGGAGTGGGTGCGCTTCGTGGCGGATGAGCGGCTGTTGACGCCCGTCTTCTTCTACGGCGGACAGCTCTATTACCTGGACCCCTGCTATCCGCCCCGGAACGCCGTCTCGGAGCTCCCCGAGGGGTACGAGCCCGCGGGGATGCTGGTCTTCCCCTCCGATCATGACTTTGACCGGCTTCCCGACCGGGATCTGGTCATCACGCTGTGCCCGGAGTACCCCGGCAATACCCTCTACGTCCATCCGGACGGGAACGGCATTCTCTATGTGGAGTACCAAAAACACTGGAGCGGCGGCTGTGAGACCCTGTATGTCCCGGCAACGCCCACGCCCCAGCCGTGGTAGCGGACAGCCGGGAACACCGCGGAGAGGAGGGAACCATCCCATGGACGCGGAACAGCTCTTATATGCTATCACCGGTATCCGGGAGGACTTCATCCGGGAGGCCGCGCCGGGCGCGGCGGCGCCCCGGCGGCGGAGATGGCCCTGGGCGGCGGCCCTGGCGGCGTGTCTGTGTCTGGTGCTGCTGATTGCCCGGACTCATTCCGCCTCCCCCGCGGAAAACGAGGCCGGCGCCTCCGGAGACGATCCAACGGCGGGCAGCGAAGTCCTGCCCCCCGCGGATACCGGGGATTCCGGGGACAGCGGGGGCTCTCCCGGTCCCGAGGCCTGTGCGCCCTGCCTCACCGTGGACGGCGTGACCTACGTGATCTCGTCCCACTTTGGGATGATCTCCGTAGAGTGCCCGGAGGGCTTCACCCGTGCCGGGGAGACCACCCCCAGCTATTCTGACAGCCCCCTGCCCTACTATACCAACCCGGAGCGCCCGGAGTGGGTCTACGTCTACCAGGAGTGCTATGACCAGCGGAAGCAGGAATTCTACATGGGCTACGTCCGCTATGTGGAGGAGGTTCTGCGGGGGTTGAATCTGGTACGGTATCAAGGGACAGTCTACGTCTTCCTGAACGATACCTACTACCTGCCCTATCAGACAGACGTGGACCCAGAGGATCAGGCCCGGTACGACGCCGTGCCCTACGCCAGCGTCCTGAAAGAGCCTCCGGCGGGCTTTGCGCCTGTTGGAAAAACAGTGCTGGACGAATATGACCTGGTGCCTGTCTCGGAGCTCGGCAGCAACAATATGCCGGGCCGTCAGGTATTGGCAAATCCGGCAGAGCCGGACATCCTGCTGCTGCGCAACTACTGGAGCGGGCTGAAGGGGCCGGACTACTGGGTATTCGTCCGGTATCAGGGTTGAAAGAGGGCCGGAGGCTTGCACCTCCGGCCCGTTTGCTTATTTCGTCACCAGGAGCTTCTCGTCCTCCACGGTGAGCTTTGCCGTGTCCCCGGCTTTCAAGGTGCCGTCCAGGAGCTTCTCGGCCACGGCGTCCTCCACCTTGCTCTGGATTGCCCGCCGCAGGGGCCTTGCGCCGTACTTGGGGTCGAAGCCCTCCCGGGCCAGCTCCGCCACGGCCTCGTCGCTGGCGTCCAGGTGGACGCCCATGGCCTCCATCCGGGCGGAGACGGTGTGCAGCATCCTGCGGGCCACCTCCCGGATGTCCTCCTCCGTCAGGGAGCGGAAGACGATGATGTCGTCGATCCGGTTCAGAAACTCCGGCCGGAAGGTCTGGCGCAGCTCTCCCAGCACCGCCTCCCTGGCCTCACGGAACTGGCGCTCCGCGTCCGGGGCCTCGTCCTTTCCGTCGGCGGAGAAGCCCAGCTTGCCGCCCACGGCGGTGAGGCGCTTGGCGCCGATGTTGCTGGTCATGACGATCACCGCGTTCTTGAAGTCCACGGTGCGGCCCTGGGAGTCGGTGATGCGGCCGTCGTCCAGGATCTGGAGCAGCACGTTCCACACGTCCTCGTGGGCCTTTTCGATCTCGTCAAAGAGGATCACGGAGTAGGGCTTGCGGCGGACCTTCTCCGTCAGCTGGCCGCCCTCCTCGTGGCCCACATAGCCCGGGGGGGAGCCGATGAGGCGGGAGACGGTGTGCCGCTCCATATACTCGGACATGTCGATGCGGATCATGGCGGTCTCGTCGCCGAACATGGCCTCCGCCAGGGACTTGCAGAGCTCCGTCTTGCCCACGCCCGTGGGACCCAGGAAGAGGAAGGAGCCGATGGGGCGCTTGGGGTCCTTCAGCCCCACCCGGCCCCGGCGGATGGCCCGGGCCACGGCCTGGACGGCCTCGTCCTGGCCCACCACCCGCTGGTGGAGGGTCTCCTCCATCCGCAGCAGGCGCGCTCCCTCGTCCTCGGTCATGCGGGTGACGGGGATGCCGGTCCAGCCGGAGACCACGGCGGCGATGTCCTCGGCGGTGACGGGGCGGTGCTCCGCGTTGCTCTTTTTGCGCTTGTCCCGCTCCAGGTCCACCTGCTCACGGTAGTTCTTCTCGATGTCCCGCAGTTGGGCGGCGGTCTCGTAGTCCTGCCGCTCAATGGCCGCCTCCTTGTCCTTGGACAGGGCGGCGATCTTCTCCTCCAGGCTCTTGAGCTCCTCGGAGGGCTCCTCCGTCTCCATCCGCACCCGGCTGGCGGCCTCGTCCATCAGGTCGATGGCCTTGTCCGGCAGGAAGCGGTCGTTGATATACCGGGCGGAGAGGTTCACGGCGGCCTCCAGCGCCTCGTCGGTGATGTGGAGCTTGTGGTGCTGCTCGTACTTCTCCCGCAGGCCCTTCAGGATCTCCAGGGACGCCTCCTTGCTGGGCTCGCCCACCTGCACCGGCTGGAACCGGCGCTCCAGGGCGGCATCCTTTTCGATATATTTCCGGTACTCGTTCAGCGTGGTGGCGCCGATGACCCGGATCTCCCCCCGGCCCAGGGCGGGCTTGATGATGTTGGCGGCGTCCACGGCGCCCTCGGCGCTGCCGGCCCCCACGATGGTGTGGAGCTCGTCGATGAAGAGGATCACGTCGCCGGACTTTCTGACCTCCTCCAGCGTCTTCTTGATGCGCTCTTCAAACTCGCCCCGGTACTTGGTGCCGGCCACCATGCCGGAGAGGTCCAGGGAGAGGATGCGCTTGTCCAGCAGGTCCTCGGGCACGTCCCCCAGGACGATCTTCCGGGCCAGGCCCTCCGCCAGGGCGGTCTTGCCCACGCCGGGCTCGCCGATGAGGCAGGGGTTGTTCTTGGTGCGGCGGGAGAGGATCTGGATCATCCGCTGGATCTCGTCGTCCCGGCCGATCACCGGGTCCAGCCTGCCGGCACGGGCGTCGGCGGTCAGGTCCCGGGTGAACTCCCGGAGATTCTTGCCCTTGCCGCCCTCATCCCGGGAGGCTCCCGCGCCCTTGGCGTCCCCGGCTTTGCCCCGGGGCTGCTCGCTGAGCTTTTTCATCAGGGCGCTGTACAGATTCCGGGCGTCCACCCCGGCGGTGCGCAGGATGCGGACGGCCATGTTGTTGCCCTCCCGCAGGATGCCCGCCAGCAGGTGCTCCGTGCCGATGTATTTGCACCCGCCCCGGACGGAGTCCTCCATGGCGATCTCCACCACCCGCTTGGCCCGGGGGGTCAGGCCCTGGGCGGGGTTGCCGCCGGGCAGACCCGCGCCCACGCTCTTTTTGATGATCTCCACCACCATGCCGTCGGTGAGGCCCGCCTCGGCGAGGACCGTGTGGGCCACGCCGTCCTCCTCCCGCAGGAGGCCCAGCAGCAGGTGCTCCGTGCCCACGTATCCGTGGCCCAGGTCGCCCGCCGCCTCCTGGCTCAGTCGCAGGGCCGCCTCGGCCCCGGGGGTGAATTTATTCTCATTCATCGTATTTCATCTTCCTTTCCTCGGGAGCAAAGGGCCTCACTGGGCCTCTTTGCTCTCTTTGTGTTCCGCCTCCAAGGCGTGGAGCTGGTCCCGCAGCTGGGCGGCCCGCTCAAAGTCCTCCTGGTGGACGGCCTTCTTCATCTCCATCCGCAGGGCGTTCATCTGCCGCATCCGGGCGAAGCGGCCCTGCTCCTCATGGTCCACCAGGCCGTCCTTCTTCTCCTCCCTGGGCGTCTCCTGCCTCGCCGGACCCAGGGCCGGCATATCGGCGAAGAAGTCGTCAAAGGGGTCCTCCAGCAGCCAGCCCCGCCGGTTCAGGAGACTCGGCATGGGGGAGAAGAAGTCCTCCAGGATGCCGCCATTGAAGAAGCCATTGAAGCCCTGCATCATCCGCTGGTGCTGGGCCGCCAGGCGCTGGGTGTAGCCCAGCTTCTCGGCGCACTCGGCGCACAGGTGCTTCTCCTCCACCTGGCCGTTGATGTTGCTCTGGTAGACAAAGGTAACTTCATTCTTACCGCAATTCTCGCATTTCATAATCAATACCTCCTGCTATATCCAAATATATTTGATACCGTTCCAATGATCCCAACCCCGGGCGCTACACCTGCAGGATCAGGACCTGCTTCATGACGGCGGCGCGGACCTGGTTCCGCACCTCCCGGGGCACCGCGGCAAGGGCCTTGTCGCCCACCGCCGCCGCCAGGGCCCGGCAGAGGTCCTCCTCCACCGCCCCGGACTGAGCCAGGTTCCCCAGAATCGCCCGGGCCGAGGGCAGGTCCACCGCCTCCCCCAGGGAGTTGATGACGTGCATCAACAGCGTCTGCCGGTCCACCCGCACCCGGGTGATGCGGATGTATCCGTTGCCGCCCCGGCGGCTCTCCACGATATACCCCCGCTCCGGGGAGAAGCGGGTGCTCATGACGTAGTTGATCTGGCTGGGCACACAGTTGAACCGCTGGGCCAGATCGCTGCGCTGGACCTCCAGCACGCCGTTCTCCGCCTCGTCCAGGCAGTCCTGGAGGAAGCCGGCAATCAGATCAGTCATTCCCATGGGACACCATCTCTTTCCGTAAAGCTCAATTTGACTTTGACTTTCTTTAACCTTTGTTCTGACGCCAGTATACCACGGCCGGCGCAAATGTCAAGAGGTTATTTTTGACTTTCTTTGACCTTTTTGAAAACAAATTGTGAACACAGAACACTCGCCCGTTTTTCACAAAATTTTCCGTTACGCTTTTAACATTCCTCTTGCTTTTTTGAAATTCTATGCTACAATGGGGATACAATTCTAATGGAGGTGCTTCCCATGGCCTACAAGATTACTTCTGCCTGCGTCAGCTGCGGTTCCTGCGCGGACGCCTGCCCCGCCGGCGCCATCAGCCAGGGCGATGATCAGTACGTCATCGACGCTGCCGCCTGCCTGGACTGCGGTTCTTGCAGCGACACCTGCCCCAACGGCGCCATCGTCCCCGAGGAATAATCGAGGATACATAAAATGCCCCCGGGCTTGGCCCGGGGGCATTTTGTGTATCACTGATTGAAATGGCGCAGGGGGAACCTTCGTTCGGACGCCCAGCTTTGCTGGGCGTCCGCCGGGTTTTGCGGGGGGGAAAACCGGCCCCCTGGGGGGGGGGGGTTTGTTTGGGGGCCGGGGGGGCCGCGGGGGCCCCCCCCCCCCCCCCCCCC
>CAMNRF010000007.1 GCA_946551795.1 uncultured Oscillibacter sp. | reverse complement strand
TCAAGACCCGTGTGACCGAGGAAGAACACGCCGACTTCATGGAGCGCCTGACCGCATACGGCATGAGCCAGTCCGAATTTATCCGGCAGGCCATCACCGGCGCGACCGTCAAGCCCATCATCACCGTGTCTCCCGTCAATGACGAAGTGCTTGCCGCTATCGGCAGGCTGACCGGGGAGTACGGGAAGATCGGCGGCAACCTCAACCAGATCGCCCGCTATCTCAACGAGTACGGAGCGCCGTACAACACCCTCGCCGCCGATGTTCGGGCGGAGCTGTCCGACCTCGCCGCCCTCAAGTTCCGGGTGCTTCGGGAGGTAGGTGAAGCCATTGGCAACACTGAAACATTTAAGCTCTAAAAATGCCGACTACGGCGCGGCGGAGCAGTACCTCACCTTTGAGCATGACGAGTTCACCGGCAAGCCCATCCTGGACGAGAACGGGCGGCTTGTCCCCCGCCAGGACTACCGCATTTCTTCTTTGAATTGCGGCGGGGAGGACTTTGCCGTGGCCTGTATGCGGGCCAATCTCCGCTATGGCAAGAACCAGCAGCGGGAGGATGTGAAAAGCCATCACTACATCCTCTCCTTTGACCCCAGGGACGGCCCCGACCACGGCCTGACGATGGATAAGGCCCAGGAGCTGGGGGAGCGGTTCTGTGCCGAGCAGTTCCCCGGACACCAAGCCCTGGTCTGCACCCACCCGGACGGCCACAACCACAGCGGCAACATCCATGTCCACATTGTTATCAACTCCCTGCGGGTGGCCGAGGTGGAGCGCAAGCCGTACATGGACAGGGCCAGCGACGCCCAGGCCGGGGCCAAGCACCGATGCACCGCCGCCGCTATGCGCCACTTCCGGGCCGAGGTCATGGAGCTATGCCAGGAGGCAGGGCTGTACCAAATCGACTTGCTGGGTGGGAGCAAGAACCGTGTCACCGAGCGCGAGTATTGGGCGCAGAAGAAAGGGCAGCTTGCTCTGGACACCGAAGCTGCCGCCCAGGGTAAACCGCCCACCAAGTTTGAAACGGACAAGGAAAAGCTGCGCCGGGAGATCAGGGCCGTCCTCGCTGTTGCTGTCAGCTTCGAGGACTTTGCCCAGCGGCTGTTGCAGCGGGGCATCACTGTCAAGGAGAGCCGGGGCCGGTTGTCCTACCTCACCCCCGACCGAACGAAACCCATCACCGCCCGCAAGCTGGGGGACGACTTTGACCGCGCCGCCGTGGGCGCTGCTCTGGAGCGCAACGCTGCCCGTCCCAGCCTGGGAGCCAAGCCCAGCATCCGGGAGCAGCTTCGCCAGCCCCAGGGCGTTCAAAGAATGGTGGACATTGAGGCCAAGAAAGCCCAGGGCAAGGGCATCGGCTATCAGCGTTGGGCGTCCGTGTTCAATCTGAAACAGGCGGCGCAGGCGTTCAACGTCTACACCGAATATGGCTTTTCCTCGCCGGAGGAATTGGAGACCGCTGTGTCCGCCGCCTATGCCGCTGTGATTGAAAGCTCCGCCAAGCTGAAGCCTACCGAATTGGCCTTGAAAGAAAAAAAGGAGCTGCGGCGGCAGATCATCATTTACCGGAACACCAAGGCAGTCCGGGAGGGCCTCGCCGCACAGAAAACACCCAAGGCCCGCGCCGCCTACCGGCAGGAGCATGAAGGTGATCTTCTCCTCTCCGAGGCCGCCATTCGTTTCTTCAAGGCCAACGGCATCACCAAGCTGCCCACCGTCAAGGAGCTGACGGCGGAGATCGAGGCCCTGATGTCCGAGAAGAACGCCGGGTACAATGAGTATCAGGAGCGTAAGCGGGAGGCGGACGAGCTGCTGACCGTCAAGCGGAACATCGACCAGGTGCTTCACGGTGCGCCCAGCCAGCGGAGGGACGAGCATGACCGATAACGCCGTCCGGCTGACCTATCCGCAGTACCGGGCCGTCCGGCGGCTGGTGCATGAGTGCTGCAACTATGACGGCGGCAACTGCCTTCTGCTGGACGATGGGGAGGAATGTGTCTGCCCGCAGAGCATTTCCTACTCGCTGATCTGCCGCTGGTTTCGGGCGGCGGTGCTGCCCCTGGACGAAAGCCTGTGCGCCGCCCTGCTCCACCGCCGGGAAAGAAAAAAGTGCGTCCTGTGCGGTGGCTGGTACATCCCAAAATCCAACCGGGCCAAATACTGCCCGGAGTGCGCCAAGGAGGAAGAACGCCGCAAGACCCGTGAGCGGGTGCGCCGCCACCGGGCCGCCATGTAACGGTTTAGGCCCTTGAAAAGCCCGGTATCACGGGGCTTTTGGGCCGTCCTCAATAGGGGAGCTGTGTACTACCATTCCGGGCCTCGAAAATGGCCCTCTAAATGTCCACAACAAAAATTTGAAAGGAGCCGCCTATGACCGACACCCCCAGCAAGACCAAGACCACCCGCCGCCCGGACTGCGTGACTGAAATCCGCATGGGCAACACCGTCCTCACCGTTTCCGGCTACTTCAAGCAGGACACCACCGACACCGCCGCCGACAAAATGGCGAAAGTCCTGGAGGCCGAAAGCCGCTGCCAGATCAGCCCCGGCCCGTGACCTCCTGCCGGTAGTTCCGCGATAATCCTCAGCTTAAAACTTTTTCTTGTAAGGAAGTAAAAAGCACTATACAACCGCCCCGGCCTGTGCTATACTGTTGCCATCGGAATAGCGGGGCCGGGGCTGTCGGAACGGAGGAACGATGATTAGACAGCAAACCATGCAAGCCCCTATCACCGCCTTGTACTGCCGCCTCAGCCGCGACGATGAGCTGCAAGGCGAGTCAAATTCAATTTCAAATCAAAAGCGCATCCTCGAAAGCTACGCCCGTGAGCATAGCCTGATGCCCTATCAGTTTTTCGTGGATGACGGATGGAGCGGAGCCAACTTCCAGCGGCCCGGCTTCACCGAGATGATGGACGCTGTGGAGAGCGGCGCGGTCAAGACGGTCGTGACGAAAGACCTCTCACGCCTGGGACGGAATTATCTGCAAGTGGGCCTATTTACAGAGATCACCTTCCCCAAGAAAGGCGTCCGCTTTATCGCCATCAATGACGGCGTGGACAGCACCCAGGGCGACAACGACATGAGCGCCCTGCGGAACCTGTTTAACGAGTGGCTTGTGCGCGATACAAGCAAGAAAATCAGAGCAGTAGTCAGAGCGAAAGGAGCAAGCGGTATGCCGATCACAAGCCAGCCGGTCTATGGCTATCTGAAAGGCCCGGACGGACACTTCATCGTTGACCCGGAGGCCGCAACCGTGGTGAAGCAGATTTACAGTCTGTGCCTCGCCGGGAACGGCCCCACGAAGATCGCCCGGATGCTGACCGAGCAGAACATCCCCACGCCGGGGACGATGGAGTACCGGCGCACCGGCAGCACCCGCCGCTACTACCCGGACTACCCCTGCAAGTGGTCGAGCAACACTGTGGCGCACATCCTGGAGCGGCGGGAGTACCTGGGGCATACCGTCAACTTCAAAACAGAGAAAGTGTCCTACAAGGTCAAGACCAGCGTTGCCAACCCGGAGAACAAGGTGATGGTTTTCGAGCATACCCACGAGGCCATCATCGACGAGGCCACCTGGGAGCGGGTGCAGGAGCTTCGCAAGCAGCGCAAGCGGCCCAACCGTTACGGCGAGGTTGGCCTGTTCTCCGGCCTGCTGTTCTGCGCCGACTGCGGCAGCGTCATGTACCAGCAGAGGTACGAAACGGACAAGCGGCGGCAGGACTGCTACATCTGCGGCAGCTACAAGAAGCGCACCGCCGATTGTACGGCACATTTCATCCGCACCGACCTTCTGACGGCGGGCGTGACGGAAAATCTGCGGAAAGTCACCAGCTACGCCGCCAAGCATGAGGCCCGGTTTATGAAGCTGCTGATGGCACAGAACGAGGACGGCGGTAAGCGGAAGAACGCCGCCCGCCGCCGCGAGCTGGAGGCGGCGCAGAAGCGTATCGGAGAGTTGAACGGCATCTTCAAGCGTCTGTATGAGGACAGCGTGAGCGGGCGCATTACGGACGAGCGTTTCATGGAGTTGTCCACCGATTATGAGCAGGAGCAGGCCACGCTGAAGGCCCGTGCCGCCGAGTTACAGGCGGAGCTGGGGCAGGCGCAGGAGGCCGCTGTGAACGTGGAGAAGTTCATGGCCGTTGTGCGGAAGTACACCAGCTTTGAGGAGCTGACCCCCACCCTCCTGCGGGAGTTCGTGGAGAAGATCGTGGTGCATGAGTGCTGGAAGGACGAGCAGGGAACGCGCCACCAGGACATTGAGATTTATTATTCTTTTGTAGGCAAGGTGGACTTGCCTGATGATTGAGCCAGACCTATCCGGCGAGGCCCCGCCGGATGGGGACGGCAAAAATTTTTAACCTCTCCTTGCTTCTTTATCCGTAGTGAGCTAACGCTCAAGGTTTGAAATTTATTTGAATGGATGCGGTAGTAATCGCACCGGCTGGACTGTTCTCCAGCCGGAGGTTTCCTCCATGCTTTTGACACAGGAGGCTGCTGCTATACAATCCCATGCCAAAATGCTCAGAGTTTTCTTCCACTTTCCCAAAAGGTTTTGGCCCGCTTTTGATCAGTTCAGCAGGAAAGCCGGGGCCATCGTCTACAACCGAAAGGAACAGGATGTCTTTCTCTATGGCAAGAGTGATTTCTACTTTTGTTCGAGCAAAGCGCGCTGCATTTCCAATCAGATTTTCCGCCACATTCAAGAATATTCCGTGGTCAATTTGGAGCGTCCCCATGTCTGGCACAGAAAGCGCAATATCCAAAGCAGGGGCAAATAATCTGGCTGTTTCCTCCAACTCCGTCCGCAAAGTGCGGGCGGCAACTTCACTGACCCGCACCGGCATCTGCTCTATTCGCTGGATACTGCTCATAGCCTCTACATACTGTTCGATTCTTAAAGTATAGCTTTCCAGGCGGTCAATGGCCTGTTCATCCGCCGTACCGTTCCGCAGCAATTTCAAGCTGCCTTTCAAGACTGTAATAGGGTTTCGCAGATCATGGGCAAATGCGGCATTCAGCCGTTTGCGTTCCTCGGCCTGCCGCCATAACGCTTGATTTGTTTTCAAGAGTTCAAGCCGCATGGTTTCAAAGGCCGCACAAATTTGTCCAAGTTCGTCTGTTGATACTGCCGGAATGGAGAAATCGAGGTCGTTTGCTCTGATATGTTCCGTACCAGCCTGCAAGAGCTTAATCGGCTTTTTCAGCTTGATACGATAGAATAAGACGGCGGCAACTCCTAAGCCGCTGACAGGGAGTATAATGCAGGACAGCCATTGAAAATACGTCAGCAGGGTTATCACGCGTTGTTGGGCTGTTGTCGGCTGTTCCAGAGGTATTATAACACCATCTGACCCTATTTCGATACCGCCGGGAGGATAGCCGCTTTTTATCGTGCTGCATATGAAAAACACCAATAAGACCAACAACAGAGAAAGCAGTATGCACCATACGGATAGAAAGAAAAATGACTTCTTCAAACCCATATTCTTTAGGCGTTCCATTTGTAACCACACCCCCAAACTGTTTCAATGTAGCTATGAAGTGTATGCGCCGCCAGCTTTGCCCGGATTTTCCGAATATGCTCCATAACGGTATCGCTGTTTCCGTCCCCGTCAATCCCCCATACCGCTTCATAAATCCGTTCCCGGTCAAATACCTGCCCCGTGTTCAAAGAAAGCAGCTCCAATATATCAAATTCCCGCTTGGACAGTATGACAGGTTCATTATGAATCGTCACAGTTCGGGCAGAGTAATCAACCGCAAGTTCTCCAAAGAAACGTACTATGGATTGGTTGTGCCGCCGCTGCTCCCTCCGCAAATGGGCGGCGATCCTTGCCGCCAGTTCGTCCAGGTCAACGGGCTTCACGATATAATCATCGGCCCCAGCCTGAAAGCCGTTGATCTTGTCAGTGGATTCAATACGGGCCGTCAGGAACAAAATTGGACAGGCGACGTGTTCCCGTATGGTCTGGCAGACAGTCAGGCCGTCCATTCCTGGCATATTGATGTCGAGTAGAATTAAATCCGGCTGCATTTCCGCTTTTTGTATTGCTTCTTCTCCACTATAAGCGGTCAAGACTTCATATTGTGGAGAAAAGTAGGCTTTCATCGTGTCAACAATGCCACGTTCATCATCCATAATCAATATTTTTTCTTTCAACTTTGACATCCCCCTGCTATTACATTGTATGCTGTATAGTCTGTTGTATTGTCATAGTGTACTTCTATATCCCTTTTTTCGGCTGAAATAAGGACACCTTCCAGAGAAGAAAGTATAGTCGAACCAATAGAAGAGAGCCTAGGCTGTATATGAATCAATCTGTTTATGTGTTTTGAACCCATTTTATGTTGCAAATCTCAAGAAATTCTCAAGAACGTCCATGGTAAGGTTTTATGTTTTTTATAATTTTATAAAAATGCTCAGAATAAATCAACTGCCAAAATGTAAACAATAAAGATTAGAACCTGTTCTGTATACTTTATTTTCAAGTCAAAAAGTAAAGTATACAATATAGATGGGTGATACAATATGGCTAATATTCAAGATTGTCCTGGGTTTGAACCCTTTGGGGCAGATGTCAAGGCGGCGAGGAAAAAGCGGCGGCTGTCCAGGCAAAAGGCCGCTGAAATGGCGGGTATATCAACGGTCTATCTTATCAACATTGAGAATAACCACATCATACCGGCGCTGCCAGTCATAATACAGCTCATTCAAATTTTTAATCTTCCCGCTGCAAAGTATTTCAACCAGCTTGCCGCAGGGGAGGAAAATGACCAGCGCCAGCGCATCAGCCGCAAGGTGATGATATGTCCAGAGGTACACCTCCCTGTGATTGAGGGAGCATTAGACGGGGCTATTGAAGAAAATAGAATTATCTAACCAAAGAATTTCCAGCATCAAAATAAATCTCACGGTGGGATTTGATTCTCGACAAGAATCGCGTCTCACCGTGAGATTCATTTTTCAGCCGTAGTAGTCCGGCCTGCCTATGGAGGTAAACCCGGCCTTCCCGGTAATGACCACATTGTTCTGCCCGCTGGCGCAATGGATGATCTGGATATTGCCGCTTTCGTCCCAGCCTCCCACGATGCCAACATGGGTATCCTCCGGGTAGAACACCAAATCGCCGGGCTGAGCCTGGGACCAGGAGATCGGCGTACAGTAGCTATGCTGCATCCGGGCTCCTCCGCCGTGGCCGATCACGTAGCTCCCGCCAGACATATTGTAAAATACCCAATCCACAAAGCCGGAACAGTCCATGCCATAGGGCCGGTAGGTTCCCGTGGAGGGGCTGCCAGCCGCCCAAACCTTTTGGATGGTCCCCCAGCGGGAGTCCCAGCCAAGGACCAGGGACTTGCCGCCCCAAAAATAATTCACCTTGCCCACCAGCTTGCAGGCCGTCTCTACCACGGCCCGGCGCTCCGGGGAAAGGTCTGCGGGTAAGCGGCGCAGCAGCTCGGCGGCGTCCTCCTGGCTGATGCCCAGGTCTCCCAATAGCGTACCGATCCCGTTCAGCTCAGCCAGAAGTTCCGTCAAGGCGCGGTTCTGCTCGGGGGTAAAAAGACAGACCGTCCGCATTTCATCGGCGGTCCTGGCGGTGATGGTGATATGTAATATCTTCTCTGTCCAAGCCTCCGTGGAGCCGCTGGCGGGGTGGTCTATGGTCTCCACGCTGGCGGCAATTTCGCACATATCCCAAAAAACAGCTTTCAGCCGGTCCACCCGGTCAGGGGTCAGCGCGGCCACGTCCAGGCCGTCCGCACCGAGGGAAGTCTTTACTGCGAATACCGCCGCCACTTCCCGCCAGTCGGGGCCGGTGCCTTGAATGTCGATGCCGTCATAGTCCCCGGCTTGCAACAGGGACAGCTTGTCCGTCAGCTCCACGTTGATCTGCGTCACGGCGGCGTTCAGCGGGACCGCTCCGGGGGATGGCTCGTTGGAAAAGAGAAGTCCGAAGGGCGAGGCGATCACGGCGGCAATCAAGAAGATCACGCAGAGGGCGGCGGCGAGAGTTGCCCCGCCCACCAAGGCAGAGAGGGCGCCGATCAGAGATTTCACTGCGTTGACGGTAGCCGCCGCCGCTTTCCGGGAGAGGTTCACGGCGGCCTTGGCCGTCTTTTTTGAGCCCTGAGCCATGGTCCGCTGGGCCTCCGCTTTCGCCTTTTGGCGCATCCGTTCCGCAAGACGCTTTGCGGTAGTTTTCTTCCCTGCGGGAGTGGGCGCTTTCGGAGGGACCACCGTACTCCTGGCGGCCTGTTCCACGCTCCGGCGGGTTCTGGGGGTGATCGTCCAGCCCTGGGCCTTCTCTTTCAGAATGGCGGAGGACCGGGGCCGCTCTTTGATTGATGGATAGATGGATTGATTTTCAAAAGAAGGGATTTCTTTTGGAGGAACGGAGCTGCCGGGGGCAGCGGGAGATTTCCCGTAATGATTGGCCGGGGACGGCCCCCCGTACTCCAGCGAGGCGGGGGCCTGTCTATGCTCCTGGGTCTGTTTCCTCCGCTTGTCCACGGCCCATTCCCGCATACGTTCCCCCGGCGTTGGCGAAGCGGGCGGCTTGTCCGCCGTCCATGGTTCAGCAGACGGCACTATGGGCCGCACTTTCTCCGTCCGCGTCCTGGGGGCCGGAGGATCTGCCAGTGTCCCTGTCGGATGTACCTTCGGAACGGCTGGAGTTTCCGGGGTGCTGGCAGACCGTGTTCTTGGCACTCTGGAGCGGACAGATGGAGCGGGCTTCTCCTTCGGGGCCGCCGGTCCTGTGCCGGTCTTTCCGGTCGGCTGGAGCTTGGAGTGCGGCGGCGTCCGTCCGGCCTGTTCCTTGGGTGCTGGGCGGTCCGGCCTGGGGGCAGGAACATCCGGCATCTCCGGGGCGGGGGCCTCCGGGGTCTCTGGGGCCGGAGGTTCCGGGGGCTGATCCTTCTCCTTCGGCTGGTCCTGCCGCTCCTTGATCTTCCGGCGCTCCTGCCCCGCCGTGGTGACAGCTTTGGAAACACCCTGCCTTGTCCGATGATTTGTTTCATGAACAGCGGCCCCAGCGGTCTGTTCCACCTGTTCCACGGCTTCGGTGGTCGGGCTGGTCTCTCGGGTCGTCTCGCCGGTGGAGCCGCCGGCGCTCCGCTTCTGTTGGGCCAGCTCCTTCCGCATCTTCGCAGTCATGACGCGGCGGGCCTGATCCTGGACCGGCCCGCCGCCTTTGCGCTTGCCCTGGTTCTTGACCTTATCGTCTGGTTTTCGTTCCTTTGCTTTGGGCATGGCGTCGCCTCCTTCATCAAAAATAGGACGCGCCCCACAAGAGGCGCGTCCGGTCATTGGTTCAAAACTTCACTGATCCCCGTCATGATATACCCGGCGCAGGGCAGGGCGATAGAGTTTCCCAGGGCGCGGTAACGCTGTACCCCGCTGATCTCCCGTCCGTCTGCTCCGTACTTCGTCCAGCCGTCCGGCAGGCCCATGAGCCGTTCACTTTCCAGCTCCGTGGGGAACCGGATGCAGCCGTCCATAGGATCATCCTCGTACCAGAAGGCAAAGGGATAGACGCCCTGGGCTAGAAGGGTGGGAAAAGGGTCATTTGAGAATCCAAAGCTGTCCCGGAACTGGACGTGGTATCGGTCATTCGCAGCGCCGCGCATACGGAACATTTGAAAGGGTCGTACGACGGGTACTCGCCCCCCTGCTTCAATAACAGGGCCTCGATGATCTTCGGCGGCGGGCATCCCGCTTTTTCCGCAAGGCGGAGGAACCTGGAACATTGGGCGGGGCTTAAACAGTATTTCGTGAGCACGCCGCCCTCCAAAATCCGCCACGAGGAAGATACGCTGCCGTCGTGCCAGGCGGGGGCTTGCCCAATATTGGGCGTCCATAAGCCGCCAGCAGAGGTCAGGCCCTCGGCCTCGCACCATTCCGGCGTGTGCCCATCCTCCAGAAGCAGGAATTGGAATGTCGGCGTCTGTGAACGCCCGGAGCACGGCCGCAAAATCAAGCCGGTCGCTTGATGAAAGGCTTCCCATGACGTTCTCCCAAACAGCGATAACTGGAAACCGTCCGTCAGTTGCATCCCTCATTTCCTTTATAATTCGTATTGCCTGATAAAACAGGCTGGATTTTTCCCCGGCAAGCCCTGTGCGGTTCCCGATCTGAGAGAGATTTTGACAGGGTGAGCCAAAGGTCAAAACGTAGACGGCGGGAATTTTCCCGCCGTCCAGCTTGGTTATGTCCCCCAAATGCTCCATATCCGGGAAGTGCCGCCGGGTGATGGAGATGGGGGCTTTTTCGATTTCACTGGCCCATAACGGCGTGATGCCGTGGAGCGTGGCCGCCAGGGGAAATACGCCGATGCCATCAAAGAGACTGCCTAATGTGATCTTCTCCATACTGCGATTCGCGTCTCACCGTGGGATTTATTTCATCCCTCGCCGGGAGTGGTGGACATGAGCCGGTAGAGCTCCGTGTCCTTGGGAATGGTATTGGAGAAGGGCACCAGGGAGCCGCCGATCCGCAGGAGACCATGGCCTGCCTCGGCGTTGGTGATGTAGCCCATCTGCGTGTCGGAGATATGCAGGAGCTTCGCCAGCTCCGCCCGGTCCGTGGCGGCCTGATTGAACAGCAGCAGAAATTCGGAGTTCGCCAGCATGAGGCGGGCCGTCTCGGATTTCAGACATTCCTCAATATTCTGCGTGGCCGCCGTCATGGGCGCGGCGTATTTTCTGAACCGTTTCCAGGCCCGGTAGAGAAATTCCCCGGAGTAGTGGTATTTGAAGTACAAGTACACTTCGTCCAGGAATACCCAGGTGTACTTCCCCCGCTTCCGGTTCTCCATGACGCGGTTCTGGATGGCCTCCAGGGTGACGACCAGGGCCGTGGGCCGGAGCTGTTCTCCCATCTCGTAGAGGTCCAGGACCACGATCCGGCTGTCCATGTTGACGTTGCCAGGGTGGGCGAACACGTTTAAGCTGCCCTCGGTGATCAGTTCGGCGGCCAGGGCGATCTCCCGGGCCTCCGGGTCCACCTGCCGGATCACCTCGTTCCGCCAGTCTGTCAGCAGGGGCATGGGAGCCTTTCCCCGGCTGCTGAAATAGGTCTGGTAGACGTTGGCGGTGCAGCGGTCAATGATGGATTTGTGACTGCCGGTGAGCCGCCCCACGCCCATCTGCTGTTCCAAAATGCTGGTGATGATCTCGGACTTCATGGCAACGGGGTTTTCCCCGTCCCCGTAGTCCTCCGTCACTTCCAGAGGATTGATATGGTGCTTGCTGTGGGGCGAGATTTCAATGACTTCTCCGCCCAGGGCGCGGGCCAGGGGACCATACTCCCGCTCGGCGTCGATGATAATAATGTCGTCATTGGTCGCCAGGGCCACGTTTTCCACGGTGGATTTCATCGCCATGGACTTGCCGGAGCCGGAGACGCCCAAGTAGAAGGCGTGGGGAGAGATTAGGCGCTTGCGGTCGCAGATCAGCAGATTCTTGGAGATGGCGTTGACGCCGTAGGGCAGGCCGCCGGGGTCCTGTATCTCCTGGACCCGGAAGGGCATGAGGACGGCGGCGCTCTCGGTGGTGAGGGTCCGCAGGGCCTTCACCCGGCGCAGGCCGTAGGGCAGGACGGTGTTCAATCCGTCCTCCTGCTGGTAGCGCAATATGGAGAACTGGCAGAGGTGTTCCCGGCCAATGGACAGCAGCGTTTCCGTGTCGGCGTCCAACTGCTCCAGGCTGTCCGCGATATGCACCAGCGTCACCACGGCAAACATCATGCGCTGGTCCCGCTCGGTGAGGTCGGAGAGAAATTCCTTGGCCTCGCCCCGGAGCTGTTCCAGATCGTAGGGGACCGTGGCGGTGAAATTGTTCTTGTCGTTCTGGCGCTGCTGCCAGCGGGTAATGTCCGTCTCGATGCCCAGGATACGGCCTTGAATCTCCTTCACGGCCTCGTCGGTGGGAATGGGTAGGATGTCGATGGACAGCATGAGGTTCCGGGAGAAGTCGGAGAGGTCGGCGATCATGCTGTCCTTGATGTAGCTGGCGTAATCCTTGAGGAACAGCACCCGGCCAACCTTGTCCCCCATCTCAAAATATCCGGCCCGGAACCGCAGCCCGTCCGGGCAGATCAGGTCCCGGAAATCCAGGCCCCGGCGGACGGCGGCGGACTGGTCGAAGGTGAAGTATTGTTCCTCGCCGGGGCGGAAGAAGTCGTGGAGGATACGGAGCCGGTCATGGGTGGAGACGGGCCGGGCGCCGCTGTCTAGGCGTCCGAAGCTCTTGGAGAGGTTGGCGTCCACCCGGCGGAAGTAGGCCCGGCTTTCCTCGATCTTCCGCTGGGGGATGGAGAGGGTGATGTACTTCTCCTGGACCAGATTGTTGCTCTCCGCCGCCCGCTGGGTGAGGATGCGGTTGGATTCCCGGCGGTATTGGTCCAGGCCGTCCCCCCGCTCCTTCATCAAAATGGTGCGCTGGAAGTCCACGGGGTTGAGGCGGCGGTTGATGATGGTGATTTTGGCGGCGGCGTCCGTGGGCAGGCTGTTCAGGACACCGCCGTAGGAGAGGAGGATGCCCCGCCGGTCATCCTCGGACGCGGCGGCGTAGTTGACATCGGAAAAGCGCCAGGTCCGGCTGTGCTTGCGGCCAACCAGCCAAATGCCGTCTGCGTAGACGCATTTGACGGGGATGGACTGCTGGACGCTGCGGGGTATCTTGAACTTGTCCCGCTCGCTCTTGTTGGCGGCGGAAAGGGCTTTAATCAAAATCTATGGCCTCCTTTCGGTGCAGTATGGTGTAGTAGAAGTTTTCAGAGACGAACCGCCGTCCTCCGGCGCATAGCAGCTCGGACTTGAGGAAGGCCCAGGCGAATTGCTCCAGGGTCAGGCCGTTGTAGCTGAAGAACCCGGCCACAGCCATGGGCGCGGCAGCCAGGACGCAGAGCCAGCTCGCGGTCTCCTGGCCGAGCACAGGGCCCAGGCCCAGGTAGACGGCCACGGCGATCCCTACGGCGGCCACGGCACAGAAGAATTGCCGGGTGGAGAGGCCAAAGAAGATGGTCTCCTTGTGCTGGCGGACTTCTTTGGGAATTTTAATTTCGATAATAGCTCACCTCGTTTCAAGTTTTGATCCAGTCAATGGTGCTGTCCACCTCATTCCCCCAAACGTCCCAGCCGGGGGCGGGGCGGCGGGCAAACAGCTCCACGCGGGGCACGTCTCCCATCAGGGCTTCAATGCGCCGCCGGGCCTCCTCCGGCTTCTTGCTGTGTTCCTCAATGCGGGAGAGGATGACTTGGTGGATATTCTTCGCTTGGCGGCGCGGGGTCCCCCTGGTCGCCAGCAGGCACAATTCCGCGTTGGCTCTGGTCCAGTGGCCCATGCCCCAATACACGCTGTCTGCCTTCTGATTCAGCTTGATCCAGACGAAAGCAGCGGTCTTGTAGGAAAAGCCCCATGCCTCCATCACGCCCCACGCCTCGCAGAGCATGGGCATGGTGATCCAGAGGAACAGGGCGCAGTCACCGGCGGCCAGCTCGGAGACAGGCAGGGCCTTGATGTCCTCCATGGTCATGGTGGGATAGTGGCTCTCTGCCAGCCCGCCGCAGCTCCATACCCGGTAGCTCCAGGGAGGGTCGGCATAAATGACATTGTACTTTTTCCCTATAAGCCCAACATCTCCTTCACGATCCGGTCCGCTCCCTTCACCAGCCCCGTGAGGATCAGCATATTGAAAATTAACTGTCCAATGTACTGCCACGCCATAGTCACGGCGGGTAAGCTGCTGTCCACGGCGGGGCTGCTGCTGGAGAGGAACGCGGAGTAGATCAGGCAGGCCAGGACGATGACAGCCCCTTCCATGCAGACGCCGATATAGCTTTTAAGGAACGCCTTGCCGCTGGCGGCGGTGCCCTCCCCGGCGAAGGAGGCCAGAGGCAGGGGCGCGAGGGCCGTGAACATATAGAGCCGGAAGAACCGTCCATACACCGTCAGCAGCAGGATAAAGGACATCACGGTAATGAACAGGCTGCCCAGCAGGGACACCAGCCACAAGGGAATGCTCTCCAGGAGGCCCAGGCCCTCTATGGCCGTCACGATCTCGCTGGGCAATGTGGCCGCCGTGGAGACGGAGCCGCCCATGCCGCTCATGACCGTCGCCACGATCCCGCCGCATACGCTGAAAATGGCGGTCATGATCTCCATGCAGCTCCCCACGGCTACCTTTGCCAGAATGAAGCGGATGAAATGCCGCAAAGCAAACTCCGGGCGCTGGAAATCCCGAAAGCTGGCGGCGCTCTGGAAAATGCCCATGGCGAAGAACAGGACCAGGAGGCCGTAGCCAACACCTACCATGGCGGTGTGGATGCCGGAGACGGCGGTCCAAATGTCGCCGCCCTTAAAGCTCTGCGGCGTCTGCGTCAGCAGGGTCCATATCTCAGACAGCTTGCCGTTCCAGTCCGTCAGGGCGCTTTCCAGGATGCTTACGATCCAGTTGTCGCTAATTGAAAATCACCTCCTCGTCGGAGCGAAATCCATTCCGCTCCGTTTCCGCCTGACGGCGAAAACTACGCTTCATTTCTTTGCTCCTCCTCTCCCACTCAAAACCGCTTCGCTGGGTTTTGAGCGGGGACCCAAGAATTGCGTCTCACGATGAGACGCAATTCCCTTTTTCGTTCCGGGATAATTCATACCACGCCGATCACGCCCAGGATTTCCTTGGCAAAGGCGATCATCAAGCCGCCGAACAGGCAGAGGAAGCCCTGGGTCCGCTGGCTGGCGTCGTGGGACTGGAAGCTCATGCCCACCTGCACGATCCCCCAGCCCAGGATGATGATGCCCAGGGCCTTGATGATGGAGAAGATGAAGTCGGACAGGTTGTTGACGATGGTGAGAGGATCGGACCCGGCGGCGAAGGCCGGGACCGTCAGCGCGGCGCAGAAGGCCAGGATCAGAACGGCGGAGAAGTAGAGGCGGCGGGCCTCCCGGTTCCGCCGGATCTGCTGGCGGGTCAGATTCGCGTGGGAATGGGTGCTGCGGAAAAGATACTTTTTCATATTCAAGATTCCTCCATATCTTCAAAGATTTCAATATCGTCCAGGGATGTAAAGGTGAAGTTCAGGTCGTCCGCGGCGTAGAGGCAGCGGGCGCTGTGGGTATAGGGGGCGGCCCCGCCGTCGGCGGTCCGCTTGATGTTGGGGTGGCGCATGAGATCGTACTTGGCGTCAATGACCGGAGCCTCGCCCCGGATCAGGACCAGGGCGAGGCGGTTGTCCAGCATCCGCACTTCATCCGGCGTGAGCAATTCGCGGCCCGCCGATTGAAAATTCTGGCTGAAAGAACCGTTCCGCCCCTTGCTCTGGCTGCTGGTCTGGGTCTGGATCGTCTCCTTGCCCAGCAGCTCGGAGACGTAATAGGGTAAGGGCAGCCGCGCCTTACCGGGTTGCGCCCGGCAGGTTTCGGCTCCCTCCCCTCCGAACCGCACGTACCCCTCTCGGAGTATACGGCTCTCCATCTAACGATGGGCATCAGCAGTTATGGCAATCGAAATAGCAATTTTGGCATAAAGCCAGAGTTTTTCTCCGAATTTCCAGCATCTTGAGCTCGTAAATGTCTTTGCCTTTGAGCTTTTTCAGTTTCTTCACATGATGAATCAGGATGCTGTCCGTTTTCAGGCCACAGATTTCACAGGTTCCCGCTTTGAGCCGATTAGCAAGGCTGTTGCTCCACTGGCGTTTCCTATACTCTGGGAGGATGTCTGCATAAACGGGCGCGGCTTGCTCGTTCATCTGGAATCCGTCATGATAAAACTCGCAGCGTTTGGGCCCTGCTTTGGTCATGTAATCCACGCCAAAGTGTCCATTTCGGACATACTTTTCTTTGATTTTGCTGACTTTAGCGCGATACTTCATGCCAAAGGTTTTTAGCATACTGTATTCCATGATATACAGGAATTTGTTCAGTGTGGAAACGTTCAGCGCTAACCTGTAATATTGATACAGCCCGCTGATTTCGGAGTTGAATTTTCGCAGAATATCAATGTCCTCCCGGTTTACAAGAGAACGCCGCGGCATGGCTCGCCACTGTTCTTTGCCATGCTGGTCGTGCGTAATGGTGAAGGCTTTGTATTCCTGAAGCTTGGACTGCCATTTTTCATGGGGCATCCGCAGGTTCACCGTCCCATACCATGCTCTGCGCAATGTTCCGTTTTTGCTGCGCTTGGTATCTTTGCTCCGGCTGACAAAAATGTCGTAGCCGAGGTAGCGCACTCGTTGGCTGGAATGGGTCACCTTTGTTTTTTCCATGGACAGCGTCAGTTTCAGGTGGTCTTTCAGAAAATTCGCAATTTGCTCTTTGAGGCTTACCGCCTCCTGCCTGGAGCCAATGACCCCAACAAGAAAATCATCTGCATATCGGTTGTACTGAATGGACTTGAAATCAGGGTCAAAGGGGTCGTGGCCGTTGGTCTGAAACATGATTTTCCGGCAGGATTTCATCGTCTGCAAAGCCTGCTCCGATTCATCCAAACGGCCCATATCCCGCAGTTCTTTATAGCGTTTCATCCAGTACAGGTACTTTCTGTGTATTTTCTCGTACTCCTTGCTGGGTTTTCGGTAACTCTCCTTCCTTTGGAATTCCAGCATCTTCCGTGCGATAAATTGGTCTAACTCGCTCATGTAGATATTGGCAAGAATAGGGCTCATACCAGACCCTTGAGGTGTTCCGCTATGGGTTGCGTGATAAGTCCACTGCTCCATATAGCCCGCTTTCAGGAACTTCCACATCAGGGAGAGAAAGGCTTCATCCTCGATGCGTTTGCGCAGCAGGTCAATGAGAACATGGTGGTCAAAACTGTCAAAGCAGCCCTGAATGTCTCCCTCGATAATCCACTTTGTGCCACAAAAAGTCAGTTGAATTTCCTTTAACGCTGTGTGGCAGCTGCGGTGGGGTCGGAATCCGTGAGAGTATTTGGAAAATGCCGGTTCATAGATGGCTTCAAGCAGCATACGCACGACTTCTTCCACCAGTCTGTCATTTGCGGAGGGGATGCCCAGCGGACGCTTTTTGCCGTTTTTCTTCCTGATATACGTCCGGCGGGCAGGCTTCGGCTGGTAGCTGCGGTCTTTGATGGACGCAATGATGGCTTCAATTCTCGCCATGCTCATTCCGTCCAGGGTGATTCCATCCGCGCCCGCCGTCATGCTGCCTTGAGATTTGGCAATATTCTGATAGGCCAGCAGATAGAATTCAGGGTTGTACAAATTCCGGTATAGCCGTTGAAACTTGTACGTTTTGTCGATTGCTTTTTGCTGGATACCTTTCAATACATGGATCGGTTCTCTCATAGTGCCTCTCGCACCGTCCTTTCTGTGTATTGAACATTAGACTGTCCCCCTTCGCCATGTGGACGGCATTACCGCCGCAGACTACTATGGGGACTCTGTTGCCATGGCGGATTTTCAGGGTCGATGCCCATAGCCCCAAATGAGAGGGCATTCCGCTTTAGGCAATCCACGTTTAGTACAGCTAAAACATGAGCATTTTATGTTTTCGGAATGTGACGTTCGCCGTTTTCCACTTTCCCGTGGCTGGATTTGTTCTGGAATATCCCACAGAGGCACCACAAATAAATGTCTCCGCCAGAACAGCGCCGAGTTTAGCTCCCATACGGCGCAGGCGCGCACTTGGCCCAATCTCCGGCTGTCATTCAAGCAGTTTAGCTTCCATCCTCATGCATAAATTTTCACCCTGTTTGCACCTTGTGACCCCAGGGGAACTCTGTGACCACGTGCTCTCCGGCATGCTACACTCCCTGTCAGGTTTCCCTGTCCAGATAAGCCGGGGGGTGATAGGCTGCGATTTGCATCGCTTGATATTCTTTTCCTACTGCTTGCTCAAGGCAGTATTTTAGCTGCACCGCGAACAGCGAATGGGCTGTTCTTACGTGCGCACTTTATGGGTCGATTGCTCATTTCCACCCAAATAGATAAAGGCGTCCGCGTTGCCGATGATGCCCTCCCAATCGTCCTTGAACAGCGCCTTCAACTGCGAGATATTTTGCAGGATGATGGTGGCCATGACATTCCGGGAGCGCATGGTGGCCTGGAGCCGGGCATAGCCGTCCGGGAGGGCAACATTGGCGAACTCGTCAAACATCAGCCGCACCGGAATAGGCAGGCTGCCTCCATGCACCTTGTCCGCCTGATAGTACAGCTCCTGGAAGGCTTGCGTATACAGCATACCCACCAGGAAATTCAAGGAGGCGTCGTTGCTGTCCGGGATGATGCAGAACACCGCCTGTTTCCGCTCCCCCAGCTTCCCCAGCTCCATGGTGTCCCGGCTGGTGATCCGCTGTACCTCCGGCAAGGTGAAGGGGGCAAGCCGGACGGAGGCGGTAATGAGGATGCTCATGGCCGTCTCGCTGGGGGCCTGCTTGAACACCTTGTACTGGCGGAGGGCGATATGGTTCGGGTTTTCTTCCTCCAGAGCCTCAAAGAGCAAATCCAGGGGTGACTGATAGTCCCCGTCCCCCTCCTTGGCCGCGCCGTACTCCAGCATGGTCAGCATCATCTCCATGGTCTGTTCTTCCGGCGGGGCCTCATGGAGCAGGTACAGCATGAGGGCGGAATCCAGGGCAATCTCGCTTTTCTCCCAAAACGGGTCATTGGAATGTGCGTTTTTCGGCGTGGTGTTGCGGATGAAATTGGCGATCAGTTTCAGCACATCGGCGTCGTTGCGGATGTAGTGGAAAGGGTTGTAGCAGTCGGAGTGTTCCGGGTCCACGAGGTCAATGACGCGGATGGTATAGCCCTCCCGCAGAAGCAGTGGAACGGCGGACCGGGCCAGCTCCCCCTTGGGGTCAGTCGCGATATAGGAGGCGTTGGCCTCATAGAGATTCGGCTTGACCACATACCGGGTCTTGCCCGCACCGGAGCCGCCCACCACGATCTGCAAGAGGTTCCGCTGGTGTTTCCGCCCGTTGAGGCTCATGCGGAGGTTTTGGGTGAGGATGGCATTATTGTGGGGGTCCTTGTCCCGGTACTTCCGGTCAAGCTGGTATACGTTCCCCCAGCGGGCGGAGCCGTGTTCCTCTCCAGGTCGGCGGTTCTGCCTGGAGGAAACATACAGCACAATGGCAAAGGCATAGACCACCAGCGCCCCCAGCATGAATTTGAGGGTATACGGGGTCCAGCGGATGTCAAAGGGGCGTTCCAGCATCCCGCTGAAACGCCCCATGAGGTCAAAGACGGTCATACCCTCCTGGTAGCCGCTGGCGAGGGCCGCCCCCGCCCAAAGGACGGGGACGGCCAGCAGGAGCCACGGGAGGGGGCCGCTGTTCTTCTGCTTCACGGAAACCTCCTGTCGATTCGCGTCTCACCGTGGGATTCATTTTTTGCGTCCCACGGTGGGATTTATTTTTAATAGCCGGTCCGGGGCAGCTTGGGCTCGGGGGCCTTCTTTCCGTAGACGGTTGTCACCCAGCGGGAGACCGCCTGGACCCAAACGCCGTTGTAAGTGCCGCCCACGTCAGACACATTGACAAAGCTGCTCCCGGCGGAGAGGCCGGAGACGGCGGTACAATGGAGCATGGGGGCCTCCACCTGACTGAACCCTCCGGGGACCTGCCCGAACACGAACATAATTTCTGTTACCTGCTCATTACTGGCAAGGCCCAGGGCCACGGGAGAGGCGGCGAGGGTGTAGTTCTGGCTGGTGGAGAGGCTGTCCGCCAGGGTGCGGTAATCGCCGGTGTTGTTCACCTTGTAGACGATCTTATAGGTGCCGGGGAAATTGTAGGTCCCGGTGACAACGCTGGTGAGCCGGACGGCGGCAGGCAGGGTATCTCTCCAGTAGAAAGACTGGAGCATGACATTACTGCTGTTGCCGATTTTAGAGAACACATAGCGGACCGGCTGGCCGCTCATGGCCTCCTTGGGTCCGGTCTTGGTGATGGAAACGCCGGTGCTCATGCTCTTATTGGAAACCTCCAGCTTCACGATCTGGCCGGAGTATTCCAGCACAGCGGTATAGGTTTCCGTGGAAATACCGTAATTCGCCGGGGCTTTGATCTCCCGGATAGTGTAACGGCCCAGGGGGAGCTGCTTGGACGACGCGAGGCCGTTCGCTCCGGTGACGATGGTGTCCACCTTGTTCCCGGTGCGCTCGTTGCAGATTTCAAACTCGGCCCCCTCCAGCAGCGTCCCGGCGGGGAGGCCGTTGGTGGAGTTGTAGTCGGCGGACTTCTTCACGATCTGGATTTGTCCGCGGACAGCGGTATTCGGCCATGTGATGGTGGTACATCCGCCGTACTCCACATAGAAGGTCTTGGGCACCGTGTCCAGGATGTAGCCGTCCGCGCACTCCAATTCCCGGGCGGTGTACTTGCCGTCCGGCAGCTCCCGCTCGATGTAGACATATCCCTCGTTGTCGCTCTCGTAGGTGCCCACGGGATGCCCGGTGGCATCGGAAATGAGAAACTTGACGCCATAGATGCCTTCCCCGGTGAGGCTGTCCACCTTGCGAATAATGGCGCTCCCAATCTGACGGTTGGTAATTTCCAGGGTGGCGGTGCCGCCGTCCTTCACTTCGATCTGGTAGGGCTGGCTGTCCAGGCGGTAGCCCTTGGCGGCTTTCAGCTCCGTCACCTGATACCAGCCCTTCTCCGCCTGGGGCAGCGTGATAACGCCGGTGCGGTCTGTGGTGTAGGTCCCGACAACCTCGCCGTTGAGTCTGCGGATTTCAAACTGGACGCCGCTGATCCGCTCTCCAGTTTCCTCGTCCTTCTTGATGATGGTGAGGCCGCCCATGGGGGTATTCTCAAAGGTGAGGGTTTGGGTGTCGTTGGGATTCACCTGGACTGTCTGGCTCTTGGCGTTGGGGTCCAGGACATAGCCGGGCAGGGCCTCCAGCTCCGTGACAATGACGGTCCCAGTGATGCCGGAAATGACGATCTGTCCCTCGGCGTTGGTGGTATAGAGGCCGTTGGAGGAAACCTTGCCGCCGTCCAGGTCCACGTTGGAGCCGTCCGCATAGGTGATCTTGAATTTCACTCCGGCCAGGGGCTTCTTCGTCAGGGCGTCGATTTTGTTGATAATCAGCCCTCCGGCCTTCTTGTTCCAGAAGGTCATGCTCTGGACCTCGCCGGTCCTGATGGTGATGCTCTGTGGGGTGCCGTCCAGGAGATACCCCGCCTGGGTCCTGGTCTCCCTGGCGGTGATCACAGTTCCGGGTTCCAGGTTGGGGATGGTAATGCGTCCGTCCTTGTCCGTGGTGTAATAGCCGTTATTGGGTCCGACAACGGCCCCGGTCTGATCCGTCACCAGAAACTCCACGCCGGAGAGCGGGGTATTGTCGGTGCCGTCAATGAATTTCTGGATCACAAGCGTTGTCGTGGGGTCGTTCTCGATGGTCAGGTCGTTCCCGCCGGAGCTGCTGGAGCCGCCTCCGGTAGTTCCGCCGGTAGTCACGCCATTGCCGCTTCCATTCTTGACCGTGATGGTTCTGGGAGTGCTGTCCAGGACGTAGCCCTGGGGAACCTTGGTTTCCACCACCACAACGGTACTGCCGGGGACGAGGCCCGTCACAAGGGCGGTGCCGTCCTTGCCGGTGACATAGCGGCCCAGGATATTGCCGTTTCCGTCCTTCACCGTAAATTCCGTTCCGGGAACGGGCTTTCCGGTGACAGAATCCAGCTTTGTCAGCGTCAGGCTGCACAGGGGTTCATTGAGGAACGTCAAGGTCTGCGTGTCCATGGGATTGACCGTGACGGTCTGCGTCTGCGTGGACTGGTCGATCACATAGCCAGGGGCGGGCTTCGTCTCCTTGGCGACAATGGTCCCCACTACACCGGAGACACGGATTTCTCCCTTGTCGTCCGTGGTGTAGAGGCCGTTGCTGGAGAGGTGTCCGTTGTAGTTGTCCACAAATCCGCCGCCCGCATAAGTAAGCTGGAACTCTGCTCCGGCAATGAACGCGCCGGAAACCTTGTCCTTCTTCTGGATCACCAGCGTCCCGGCCCGCTTGTTCCAGAACGTAAGCTGCTGCACATGACCCGCTTCGATCTTGATGTCCTGGGGCGTACCGTCCAGGATAAAGCCCTCCACGGTCTTGACCTCACGGGCAATGACCACGGTTCCGGGTTCAATGCCGGTCAAAACGATCTCGCCGGATTTGTCCGTGTAGTAGAGGCCGTCATCCGGACCGACAGCGGCCCCGGCTCCGTCCACCACCCGGAAGGCCACGCCGGAAAGAGGCTCGTTCTCGGTGCCCTCGATAAACTTCCGAATAATCAGCGTTGTCGTGGGGGTATTGTAGAAATTGATGGTCTGCGTGTCGTTGGGATTCACCACAACGGTTTGGGTCCGGGTGTTGGGGTCGATGCGGTAGCCGGGGATCGTCTCCAGCTCCGTTACTACCACTGTCCCGGTAACGCCGGAGAGGATGATCTGTCCGTTGCGGTCCGTGTAGTAGATGCCGTTGGAGGAAATCTGCCCGTTCTTGTTGTCCACCACCTGCCCGTTGGCGTACTTGATCTGGAACTTCACGCCCTCCAGGGGAGAGTTGTCCAGGGAACTCAGCTTATTGATGATCAGGTTGCCTAGAGGCTGGTTGAACACCTCCAGGGTATAGGTTTGGTGGTCCTTGATCTCCACGGCGTGGGGCGTATCGTCAAGGAGGTATCCGGGCTTTGCCTGGACCTCCCGCACGATATAGCCGCCCGGCTCTAAATCCGGCAGGGAGATGAAGCCCCGCTCGTCTGTCCGGTACTCGCCGTTAGAATTTCCTACGACAGTCCCATCCGTCCGGGTGATTTTGAAAATCACATCGGCCAGGGGTTCCTTCGTGGCGGAATCCATTTTCTTCACCAGCAGTCCGCCCAGGGGCATATTGGTGAAGGTGAGGACCTGGGTGTCCGCCTCGCTGACAACGACCGTCTGCGGAGCGGCGTCCAGCAGGTAGCCGTCAATCGTTTCCACTTCGGTCACGACATAGGTATTGGGGTTCAGCTTGCGGAGATAAATCTGGCCGTTCTCGTCAGTGGTGTACAGGCCATTGCTGGAAGTAAGGCCCTCGTTATCGGGAATCAGTTCGCCATTTGCCGCTTCGATTTTGAACCTGACGCCGGGGAGAACCTTGCCTGTTACGCTGTCGGTCTTGCGGATCAGGAGGCCGCCCTTCGGAGTGTTCGTCACCACAACCGTCTGGGTGTCGCCGTTGGTTCCGATGACTACATTGGTGCTGGGGCTGTCCATGACGTAGCCGTCCGGGGCCTTGACCTCGGTAAGCACATAAGTGCCGGGAGCCAAGTTGGAAATGCGGATTTCGCCATTGCTGTCGGTCTTGAAGATACCGCCCTGCGTCAGCGTGGACGTGCCGATCACGCCGTCCAGGCCCACTTCACAGCCGGCGGCCGTTGTGATGCGGAACTCCGCGCCGGGGAGAGGCTGGCCGGTGATGCTGTCTCGCTTCTGCACAATCAGCTTTCCGGTGGGCTGGTTTTTGAAGGTCAGGGAAACGGTGCGCCCTTCTTTAATTTGGATTGTCTGGGATTGCGTGTCGATCAAAAATCCGGCGGGGGCTTTCGTCTCGGTGACGATCACACTCTTTCCGGGTTTCAGGCCGGAAATGCGGATTTCGCCGTTCTCGTCCGTTCGGTAAATCCCGTTTGAATCGCCAATCAGCGTTCCGTCCGCATACGTCACCTTAAACTCGGCATCCTGGAGGGTGACGCTGGGATTTACAGAACAGACCTTGCGAATCAGGAGCATCCCGTCCGGGGCATTGTCAAAGGTGACGATGACAACATTCTGAACGCCGTTGTCAGAGATGTAGACTGTTTCAGAGGCTTTGATGATGCTGTACCCGTCAGCCGGGTCTACTTCCTCCACGATATACGTCCCTGCGGTGAGGCCGGTCCAAATGGCGGTGCCGTTCTTGCCAGTAACTTTCTGCCCGATGACGGTTCCGCCTGTTCCGCTGGTGCCGCCCAAAAATCTTAATTGGAAGGTACAGCCGGGCAGGGCCTCGCCGGTCACGCTGTCGTACTTTTGGACAACAATTCCATTGAGCGGTTCATTCTGGAATGTGAGAGTTTTGCTCTCGCCGCCGCGAATGATGACTTTCTGCGTGGTGGGTTCCTTCATCTGGAAACCGGGGGCGGGTTCTATCTCGGTCACTGTGTATTCGCCGGGATAGAGCTTCTTCCCTTTTTCATGCAGCTTGATCTCGCCGCTAGCGTCAGTGATGAAGTATCCGAAATCCACGGAGGCGGGGGCGTCGGCGGATTCGCCGTTGCTGGTGTAAGTGACGCGGAATTTCGCGCCCTCGATGGGAGCGCCCGCCACGCTGTCCTCCTTGTAGATCGTCAGCTCCGGGGCCTTGTGGTTGCGGAACACCAGCGTTTTTTCATCGCCGGGGTTCAGGGAAATTGTCTGCACCCGGTCCTTGTCCTTATCCGGCAGGTAGTAGGGGGCGGGGACGGACTTTTCCGTGATCTGATACGTTCCGGGGACAATACGGAGAGAAACCTTGCCGTCCGCGCCGGTGGTCCAATCGTCCTGATAGTCCCCGTTGATGGCTTTGACGGTGAACACGGTGCCGGGGACAGGCTGGCCGCTGTCGGCGTCGATTTTGGAGATGGTCAGCTCCGGCTTCTTCAAATTCTGGAAGATCACTTCTTTTTCATCGCCGCCGTTCAGGCTGATGGTCTGCGTGGGTTCGTCACTGATGCAGTAGGGTTCCGGGACAGATTTTTCCGTCACACGGTAACTGCCGGGGGCAACCCGCAGCTCCACGGAACCGCTGGCCTCGGTGGTGACTTCGTGGCGGTAATCGCCGTCAATGGCCTCCAGGAGAAAAACAGTGCCGGGGATAGGCTTGTTGGTTCCCTTCTCAATTTTGGTGATTTTCAAAAGGGGCTGCTTCTGGTTATCGAAAATGAGCTGCTTGCTGTCCCCAGCCTCCAGCCAAATGGTTTGGGTGGGTTCATCGCTGACCACATAGGGGTCCGGGACGGAAATTTCCGTAACCTCGTAGGAATCCACGGGGATGCCGGTCAGGGTGGCGGTTCCGTCCGGCCCGGTAGTCACGTCATGGTGAAAGCCGTAATGGATACCGCGAATTTCAAAATTGGTGTTGGGGATCACATCTCCGGTCTTGGCGTCCCGCTTCAAGATCGTGAGGTTCGGGAGCTTCTTGTCGGAGGCGGTGACAGTGACGGTGCCGCCCCCGTTGACGGTGGCCTGATCCACATGGGCGATGACCGGCTCGGTGAGCTTAGCCCAGGGGGCCGGGACGGAGACCTCCACAAAGGCGTACATTCCCTCGGTCACGTCCGTTACCATGATAGAGCCGTCCGCCTTGGTTTCCTCCGTGCCGACAATCTGGCCGTCCTTGACGATGTTGAACACAGCGCCAGGGAGAGGATTGCCGCTGTCATCCAGCTTCACCAGCCGGACCTTCACCTTGGCGTCATTCTCGAAGATCAGGGAAACGTCCGACTTGCCGTCCCAAACGAAAGTCTGCTTCACCTTGTCCTGATCCGGGCTTTTGGTGTAGCCCTCCGGGGGCGTCATTTCCTCGGCGGTATAGCTGCCGATGGGCATGGTGTCCCAGGGGATGTCTGTGATATAGCCGCCCTCCCGGGTCATGAAGGTGCCGGAGAAGTTGTTATCCACGCCGGTGATCTTGATAATGGCCCCGGCAAGTCCCTTGGTGGGGTCATCGGCATCTACTTTTCGGATGCTGCCCTCACTGGTAATGGTGGGGGTGTCCCGGAATGTGACGGTCACGGTGTTGTTCCCGTTGCCAGGGAGAACGACATACTCCGGTCCTGCGTTGTCAATCTCATATCCGGCGGGCGGATTCGTTTCCGTCACGGCGTAAGTTCCGGGGGTCAGGTTTTCCAGAGTGGCCGTTCCGTCCTTCCCGGTCGTCACGTCTTTGGAAAAGGAGCCGCTTTCCGATTCAATGTGGAACTGCGCCCCGGCAAGGCCCTTGCTTGGATTAGTGGAATCCACCTTTTTGACGATCAGGGTATAGCTATCCTCCGTGGTGACTTCCAGCTCCCCCAGGATGATTTTCTGAACGCCGCTTGCGGGGTGTGCGCTGGAGCCCGCGCCGGTGAAGCCGTACTCATAGGCCGTACACTGGCCCCATACGCCCCGCTGTCCCAGGTCGAGAATATACTGCGCCCTGGAGCGGAAGGAGGAACCGTCCTTTTCCTCGTCAATGCTGGTGTAGTGGGTGCCCTCCAGGGAGTTGAATACTGCCATCAGCTCCTCGGCGCAAGCGACAACCGGGTCGCTCATGCTGCCCTGCTGATAGCGCCAGATGACCGCCTGTACCCAGGCGTTCATGTACCAGGTATAGCCGGCGCTCCAAATGTTGTCTACACCCAGGGCCTTTGCCTCGTCCGTAAAGACGCCGGTGGAGTGGGCGTAGTAGTAGGCCATCATGGTCAGGACGGTGGGATCGGAGATGGGGGTCTTGTTCCCCCAGGTCTGGCCGATCAGGGAACTCCCCATTCCGCCGCCCTTCGTGCCGCAGAAGCCCACAGAGGTTTTATTCCCGCCGGAGAAATACATCTCGTGGAGGGAACAGCGGCCCAGGGCGGCGGATTCGTAGGATACGCCGGACATGCCGAACCGCTCCAGCTTGATCGTGCCGCTGGCGGCCAGGGCCGTTGCCGGGAGCAGGCCCAGGACGCAGACCAGCGCCAGCAGCAGCGCCGTCACGCGGGTCCGCAGGGGATGGTTCATTTTCTTCATAAACCGTTTCCTTTCTTAATTTGATTTCAAAAAAGAAATGCGTCTCACCGTGAGACGCAAAAGGGAATGGAAAAGCCCTCCCAGCTTTTTGCCGGGAGGGCTGCGAAGGGATTGGGCATTTACGCGTAGGGGTTGACCCCGTTGGAGTTTCCCGCGAACATGTAGCAGTAGGCCACATCGTCCCGGAGCATGACGCCCACGCCGATACCGTCATAGCGTTCCGCGATCATGGTCTGGAAATGCCCGGGCGAATACCTCCAATGGGAGACTGCCGTCTGCGCAATGTCCGTATTGCAGTTGTATGTGAACACCGTGAGATTGCTTCCAATGCCGTGGGAATAGCCGTGCCGCAGGGCGGATTCATTTTCATATTGAACGTCATGGGACCTGAACCCCTGCCGGACACAGTCCTGGGCGGCGTCCATGAGCGCCGTGCTGACTGCCAGCTCTGCCACGCCATTCTCCCGGCGTACCTGATTGATCAGGCGGATCATTTCCTGGCGGACCTCTGTCAGATCATCCGTGAATTCTGCGGGCTTGGCCGGGGCCTCGCCGGTATAGGGGGCCTTGCTGTCCACCTGGACGCCGCCCTGGAAATAGACGTTGAAGCCTACGGCCTTCCCAATGTCCCGGAGCTTCACATAGTTATTGCCCAGGATGTTGTAAGCCGTCATCTGCACCTGCTGGCCGTCCACGAAGATGGGGGACCATGCGGGCTCTGCCGCAATCCCGGCGGCCACGGCGGAGGCCCCGCCGAACAGCGCCGCCCCAGTAAGAACACCCAGAATGAATTGCAGAAACTTTCCCTTCATTTTTCGATACCTCCTGTTGGGTTTTTAGTGGGTTTCCCCACTAATATTGTACCAAAAATGTGGAAAAGCGTCAAAAATCCACCTGTCAAATGAATCTCACGGTGGGATTTATTTTTACGTTTCGACCGCCCGGACGCACCAGCGGTATTCTCTCTGATCCCGGACGCAGGTAAACAGGGTGATGCAGTTCTCGCTGGTGGATTCCAGCATGGAGTTGTCTGTCTCGCTGATCTTGGAAACACTGGTGACGGAGTACGTCCGGGTCCCCTCCTTGGTTGTCAAGGTGATCCGATCCCCGCTCTCCAGGGTGTGGATTTCTCCGAAATAGCTGTTGGCCCCCCGGTTATGGGCCGCGAGGGAGACGTTGCCATTCCAGATGCTGGTGTTGGTGAAGTGGCCCGCTCCCTTTTTCAGCGTGGCGCTGCCGGTGCCCTGGTAGATCTTCACTGTCAAGTCAATGGCCGGGATTTTCAGCGTTCCCAGACTGCCGTTGCTGTAATAGCTGTCCTCGGTTACTTCCGTATAGCCGCCGCTGGTGCTGGCGGTCCCACTGCCGGAGCTGGACGTGGCAAAGGTGGGCGGGGTGCTGGAGGCAGAGCCCACAGGCCCAGGCAGGACCACCGCCCCGCCGGAGGTGTTGGCCTCGCCAGCGGAGGCCATCAGGGAAGGACTGTTCAGCGGCCCGCCCGCCGCAAGGTTGGGCGTCAGGAACTCACCGGAGTTGGGGAGATAGCTGGTCGGCGTCCCAAAGCCAGGCGGGATCAAGGCGCTGTTCTTGCTCTTGTCCGTGTTGGGGTCCTCCCGCTCCCGGATGGTATCACCGGCGCTGGTAGGCATCCCGAAATCCCCGGTAGAGGGGCTGTCAAAGGTATATTCCAGAGCACTTGCGGAAATAGAAAGAGCCGCCAACAGACAGCAGGCGGCCAGCAGCGTGATCAAGCGTTTCTTCATTACACATACCCCCGTTTCTTATTCTTGTAGTATTTTGTGAGCTTCCAGCCCCCAAAGCAAGCCCCTCCCAGCAGCGCGGCCAGAGGGATCAGCAGGACGGCCTTACCCGCGCCACCGCTCTCAGTCTGCTCCGCCCCGCCGGTCCCGGCGTCATCCTTCCCGATTTGCGTCTCACCATGAGACGCAAAAACGGCGGTGTAGATTACGCTGTCGCTGCGGGTCCGGGTGACTTCTCCCTTGTACTCCACTGTCACATTGTACCCGGTGGCGTACTTCCCCGTAGCGGTGCCGGAGTAGGTGGCGGAGGCGTTGTAGTACCCTCCGGCCTCCTGCCACTGCACGTCCGCCAGAATCAGGGTCCGCCCACCGTCTGAAATGGTCTTGGGGATCAGGGACGCGTCAGCGTCGGAGAGATTGGGATAGCTGCGGGAGGCGGTGACGGTGCGGGAACTGGTTTTGTAGCCAGCCGCCTCTACTTTGATGCCGGGATAGTCCGGGGCGAGGACGCCGGAATACCCATCCTCGGTGGTGACTTCCAGGGCGGGCTCCAACTGCTGGATAATCTCCGTCAGGTTGTCCGTGGAGCTGTTCACCGAGACAACTTCAATGTGATCTTTGCTGTCCGTCTCGCTTTGATCGTTTTTCAGCACGTCCAGCAGGGTATACGTCCGGCCCTCCCGCTGAAAGTCCCCGGTGGGGATGGCGGCGGGGTCGTCCCTGCGGGTCAGATAGTAGACCTTCTCAATCCGGTGGACGCCGTTTTCCTCGGTCTCCCGCACCTCGGCGGGATAGACGGCGCTCGTAACAGGCGCGACGGCAGGAACGGTTTGCACCTCCGGTTCGCTTTCCGGCCCGGCAGCCAGGGCCGTGGGACATAAGGCCAGCGCCAGGACCAGCGCAGCCAGGGCGGGGGCAAAGCGCCTCCAGGTTCGTTTCATTCGCAAAACCTCCAATTTTAATTTAAGGTAGGCCAGGGGGACCCGTTGGTCCCCCTGACCGGAAGGGAGACGAACCGCCTCCCAGGATAGATAAAGCCGCCGTCAGGCGGCTTTGTGGGTGTATTCCCCTTGACTACCAGAAACGCCGGCGGGCGCTGTCTGTCAAGGCCCGGCCAGTCCTCAGACTGGCCGGCTCGCGGGCGATTGCGCCAGCAATCGTCCGGCCTTGACTGGCAGGGACCGGCGGCGTACCCTCCCAGGGGGGAACACACCCGGATATTGCGGCCTTATCTCCTGCCGTACTGGCGGGACGTTTTCCGCTCCTGCTGGCGGGGATTCAGCTTCTGATCCAGGCCGTCTCCAATCTTCCGGGCCGTTCCCCGGAGCTGTTCCAGAGCCTCCCCGCGGTTGACTGCGGGATAGCCGTCATAGAGGATGTTCACATACTTGGCATCCGGGGGGCTGCACTCCACGCCAAACCGGCGGCATACCATATAGCCCACGCTCTCGGCGTCCAGCTTGTAAAGCTCCCGCTTGTAGCCCTTGTTGTACCCCCGTTCATGGGCGCGGGCATAGGCGATTTCCGTTGCCAGGGCGGCGAACACCGCCGACGGCTTCTGATCCGGGTTGATGTAGATGGTGTAGCTGGCCTCGTCATAGAAGGCCGGGGAGGAAATCTCCTTGTCCTCCGCCAGCGCCACGGGGGACTGGTCCATGAGGGCGGTTAAAGCCGCCATCATCCGGGGGCTTTTGTCCGTGAGGACTTCCGCTTCCCGCAGGGGCCTGCCGCTGGTCTGGCTCACGTCGTAGTAGTAACCCATGAAGTAGCCCCGGCGCTTGGGGTCCCTGGGGGGAAGGTACACCTTCGCGCCGTTGTTCATGGCCTCGTCCAGAACGTAGCGGCCCTGGTCATGCCAGAAATCCGTGGTGCCGATCCTGGTGGCCTCCGGCATCTGGACTATGGTCAACGCCACGTTGCCCACGCTGCACCGGATGTTGTCTGCCTGCAAGGCAAGGTACTGCCGGTAGCGGTCCGGCTTGGTGGTGATCTCCTCCAGGGCCCCATCCCGCATGTAAGAAAGGCTCTCCCGTTCGGCCCGAAGCTCTGTCACTCTGGCCTCGTCCCGGGCGGTCTTGCCCTTGAGAATTTCGCTGATACTCGGCATAAAAATCATTCCTCCTTTTTGGGTTATCGTGTTTTGTCTCTGATCTTTTCCCTGGAACGGCTCTCCGCCATAGCCCGCAGCCCCTCCAGCCTCGCCCGCACGGATTCCTTCATCTCAATATCCGGCCCGGTCGTCTGGGAGGGATTCAAGCCACTCCCGCGCTCGGGCGAGGACCTCTCTTGTGGAGCAGGGGCTTTCGCTTTTTTTGGCGGTTCGCCCTCCTGGGTCTGCTGGGGAACGGGATAGCCCAGGGCGATCATGACGGCGTTGAGCTGGGCGGCGTAGTTCTGGTTGGAAACTACATTGATCATGCCGCTCTCGTTCCCTTTTTTCTGGGCGAAAAAGTACAGGATGCCGTACTCCTTCGCCAGCTTCTTGAACTGCCGCATATCCTCTTTTTTCAGGGGAATGACCTCGGCGGGAACCGGGTCGCGGGCCAGCCGCTTGGCGGTGGTCTTGCCGATGACCTTGTTGTCCTGGCGCTGCAAGGCCAGCAGCAGCGCCGCCACATTTTTCAAACCGGCTCCCGCCAGCTTCACGGCGCTCTCCGTTGCCTGGATTCCCTCTTTGACCACCAGATCGGCGGCCTCGGCGCTTACGTCCATTCGCTCACTTCCTTTCCGATAAAAAATAAAAAGTTATCTGGTTTTTCTGATCTTCCGGTCCCTCTCCGGCGCGGGGGCCTCCTGTTCCCGGCATAGCCGGACCTGCTGGCGGATGCGGGGGATGTCCGCATCAATTCTGCCGCAGGTTTTCAGTTCCCGGCGGAGCTGGCGGAGTTCTCCGTTGATGGCGGCGATCTCCGCCTCCACGTTCAGGCCCTCCCGCCTCTGGCCGTACAGCTCCTTCCGGCTGTCCGTCAGGGCGTCGATCCGGGCTTGCAGGGCGTCCTCCAGCATGGAAAGCTGGCGATCCGTGTCTATGCGGTATTTTTGCAGGAGAGAAAACTGCCGCTGGTACTGGTGAAGCCTCGTCACCTCCGCCCGGACAGAGAAGGGAGGCGGGCGGCGCCGTTTCCGGCGGGGACCGTCCAGGAGAAATAAGTAGTACACATACAGGGCCCGGAACCCATGGAGCTTCTTCCGGGGCTGTTGTCGGATGTTTCCTTTGCGGACCCGGTATCGCCTGGGGACCAAGGGAGGGGGCGCGGGCTGTGCCGGTGCTTCACCGCTCCGAAGGTTGGCCAGCCGGGACCGGATGTCCGCCTCGGTGTACCCTTCTCCCAGGCTGTCCAGGCGGAAGGTCCGCTTGCCTCCCGGCGGCGTGACGGCGGTATGCTTGACGTTTTCACCATATTTAATGCTATACCCCTGCCGCCGCAGAGCCGCCAGAAAGGATTCAAAGGTGAAGCTCTCCCGGATAGCGGCGTCAATATCCTGCCGCACAAGGCCGGAGATGGTGCCTCTGCCCGTTTTCTCCGCCTTCCACTCGGCATAGTGTTTTCCTCCGCCCTCCGGCTCAATGACCGACAAGCCGTATTCCCGGCTGACGGCGTTGGAGGTCTCCCGCAGGGTGCCAAAATAACTCTGAAAATCGCTCCTGTACTTCTTCCCGTCCATGAAGGAAACGGAATTAAATACGATATGGCAATGCAGGTGTTCCTGGTCCGTATGGGTGGAGACGACCGCCTCATAGCGGTCCCCCAGCAGGCGGCGGGCGAACTCCACCCCGGCGTCATGAGCTTTCTCCGGCGTGACTTCACCGGGGGCGTAGGAGTGGATGATGTGATAGCCCTGGATGCCGCCCCGCTTGTCCCAGCGGCGCTTGGTGGACTGCATCTCCGAACAGGCGGTTTCCGGGCAGCAGTTGATCCCCGTCACCAGATGGTGCGTCTTGGTTGGATTCATACCGTAGTCCAGGGCGCGGGAGAGGGCTGTCTTTTCCTCGTTCAGCGCGTAGTCCAGACAGTGGTCCAGCCGCCTGTCGATGACGATGATCTTGTCGTAGGCCATTACAGCGCCTCCTTCACCAGCCGCAAAGCCTGATAGACCAGCTTTACAGCCTCGTCAACCTCTGCCGCCTCCGCCTCCTTTTTTGCGTTGGTGTTGTGGGCGATCTGATTGATGTTGTTGCCGATAGCGGACAGTTCCCGGACCAGGGCGGCGTAGGCATCGGGCGGACGGGGGCGGAGCTCCACACCCATGACGCTGTGCCGGATCAGGGCGCTGACACTCAGGCCGGAGACGGAGCGTTGCTTCAAAAGATGCTTGTACTCCCTGTCATCCAGCCAGAGTCCGATGAAATGTTCTCGTTTTCGCATGGCATCTTCCTTTCTTCGGATTTGTGTCTCACCGTGGGATTTATTTTTATGCGGATTTGCGTCCCACGGTGGGATTTATTTGGCGGAGGCGGCGCTGTTCTCCGCCGCCTTGTTTCGTGTCTCACCGTGAGACGCATTTTTCGTTGGGGTATTAGGGGCGGTGAGCCCCTAACAAGGGTCATTTGTTTAACAAATGACATACTTGCCAGGACAGCGCCGCAAGCGGCGCTGTGCGGGGTGGTCTACCGGGTCTGCGGTTTCCGGGGACTGCGGGTCCGTTTCCTGGCGGCGGAAATGGCCCGCTCCGCTTGGAGGACACAGCGCAGATCAAGTTCATTTGCCGGGAAATAGCAGATCGTCTTTGCCTTTCCGTGGGCGGAGATCAGGCCGCTTACTTCCTTGCGGTAGTCCTCAAACGTCATCATGCGGGAGGTTCCATCTTCAAACGCCAGCTTCACCGTATGTACAGAAAGCGCGTTCTGCTTAACGCGCTGAATCTGTTCCCCGTAGTTCAGAGGCCGGATTTGTCCCAGCACAAAAGCGCCGGGCCGCCCTGGAGCCACAACGACACGGAACGCTTTGATATGTTCGGCGTCGTAATCATAATGCGTCCAGGTTTTATGCGCTTCCGTCTCCCTCAAAAAAACTTCCCGCTCCAGGAGGCAATGGGTCCCGCAGGGGCGGCTCATCCAGAGAAAGGTACGGTCCTCCTGATAGGTTTCCAGCATGGCGGCCTGCAAAATGCGTTCATCAATTTTGAGATCCGATTGATAGCTCCGGGTGTTTTCCTCCACAACGCTCTCCAGGAACGGGATAATATCAACTTTCTTTTCCATACCGTTCCTTCCGCGAGGCAGGGTCATAGTCCGGAGACAGGTATTTTTCCTCAAACTCGGAGGGGGTATAGTACCCGGCCCCGGTGTCCAGGGACAGCTCCCCCGGCCCGATCTCCCGCTGGCCCTCCATGGGAACGGGGACCGGGGTCAGCACAGTCCCCAGGAATTTGCCGCCCGGTCCCTCCGCCAGACGATGGGGGCGCTGGCCGTCCCCGGTTTGCAGCTCGTAGCGGAACATGCCGGGATAGACGGCCTCCGGGGGAATGGCCTTGCTGGTGAACAGGGCGGGGACGCCGAAAATCTCGATCTCCCTCATGCGCTCCGGGATGGTGTTGGGATTCTCCATTTCACTTTCCTCCTTATCGCTGCGGGCCGGATTTGGGCCTGCGCTTGGGCTGGATTTTGATGGGGTCAGAGCCGTCGGAGGGCCGGATGGCCTGGATACGCCTTGCGGCGTAAATGGCGTTGTCTGTCAACTGCCGCTGCCACGCCCCCACGCTCCGGGCCCACTTGAAGCCCTGGCCTTTCAGCTCCTTGCGGACCTCTTCATCGGGGATTGCATCAAAAAAGATTTGCAGACGGTTCATATCCGCGTTGGCAACCACCTTGCCGCCGTCAAACTCCCAGCCCTGATAGCCCAGCTCCTTTGCCTCAGTAAGCTGTGCAATACGTTTTTTGACGGTGTTGATATTCTGATTGTTGTTGGACAGCGCATAAGGCGAATAAGGAACTTTCTCCCAGGAATATCCATTTCGCACTCTTTCGTCCAGCCTGTCCGCTTCTTCATCGGAAAGGCCGTGAAAACCCCGGCAAGTACCGTTTTTCTTGTAGTAGGCGTTGATCTGCTTCATACGGGTCTGGGAGATTTGCAGGCTTTCCAGCTTCTCCTTCAGCTTCGCAAGGGCCTCCGGGTCATCGGAGGAAATGGCGGTGTTGTTCTCCGCCGCCTGTGCCTTGCGTTCGTAGTAGTCTGCCTTTTCCAAGGCGGCAATGGACTGGTCCATCTTCCTGCCGATCTTTTCCCGGTAGCGCCGGTCAGCAGGACCGTGGACGGGCTGTCCTGCGGGAATAGCGGAGGCCATATCGGTGGACTGCTTGTAAAAGGAATGGCTTTCCGCGTGGGCCTTCTCCGCTCTTTCACGGTAGCGGTCGATCCGGGCCTGTTTGCGCTCCTCGTAGTCGTTCAATCTATCACTTCCTTTTCCTGGATTTTCGACAACTGGTTCTTCGCTGGTGCTCCTGGGATGGTTCGTCCCTCGTCAACTCGGGCGGAGGCGGCTGGATGGCGCTGATGATCTCCCCGGCGGTGGAATGGATCACGTTCAAAGAGGCTTTCAGCTCCGTCAGCTCCTTCCCGCGGCTCCATCCAGCCACATAGCCCAGGGAGTAGTCCGAAGTGTCGATGCCGAAGTGCTGGCAGACGACATAGGCCACGCTCTCTGCCTCCACCTCCTTTTCCTGCCTTGGCTTGGGGTTCTCCGACAGGAAGTCCGGGGCGTGGAGCTTGGCGTGGGCGGTCTCATGGATCAGCGTCTTGATGGTCTGTACCTGGCTCATGCCGGAGCGGACTACCACCCGGTTTTCCGCAAAGCTGGCGTAACCCTTCGCCGTTCCGGGGACTGGTCCCAGCTCCACGGGAAGGGGGCACAGGGCGGTGAGGCGGGCGTATACATTCTCAAAGTCTGGAACCTCCCCGCTCAACTCGGAGACAAGGCTGGGCAGCTCCCGGCCCTCCGTCTGGCTCACATCAAACACGGTGGCAACCCGGAAACGGGTGGCGTTCTCCCGCCGTTTCTCCGTCAAAGGCTTGCCATCCGGGCCGTACAGGGTCCGCCCGGTATTCGGGTCCTTCTTCTCGTACTCCACGAGGTATGTGAAATGACAAGGGGCAAGAATCTGGATGCCCTTCTCGTGCCGTTTGACCTGCCGCCCGAATTTCTTCTTCCAGTCGTTGTACCCGGCCACGCTGGTGGCGGTGGGGCATTGCAGCAGGATCAACAGCGCGTTCCCGAAACTGTAATGGTGGAATTTGGACATGGCGGTGATGTACTCGGCATAACGCCCGCTGGCGTACAGCTCCTTGACGCCGCTTTCTAGGCGGCCCGTCAGCTCCGCCAGCCGTTCATCTGTTACCGGAGGCATGGCTCACCGGGTCTTAGGCGGACGCCGGGGCGGCTCCTGGCCGGGCGGTTTGAGCGGGTCACTCTTGGCAATGACCGGCCTGCCATTGTTGACAGCAAGCAGGACCTCGGCTTGATGGAATCTCTTTTTGAAATAGTCCATCTGATCCGGAGTGAGGGAGCAAAAGTCATCCCCGCTGTTCCCGCAGATAAAAAACGTGCCGAAAACACCGCCGCGTTTATCGTCAATTTTTCTGTTGAACTCCATACCCAGGCATATGCTTTCATCATTGCTGACAATGACAGCTCCCTCCTGGGGTAAATCCGTGGTGGCGATTCGTCCTCCCACAATCGCCTGCATTTCTTTTAGTAATCCGTTGATTTCTTTTTCATAGGGCGCCATTCTCGGCTCCACGACTAAAACGTTCAACGCATCAGCTCCTTGTTAAAATTTGATATGAAAAAAGCGCCCTCATGGGCGCTTGCGGGAAGGGCTGTCCCGCCCCTTGCCGGAACGCGACGGCCTCACTTTCGTTTGCAGGGGATAGCGGAACACCCTGTATTTTTCCGGGACGTGCTGTCCATCGTAAACCTCCTGGAACCGTGTCCGGTTATTGTAGATGTAGCCCTGCTCCGAAAAGTCCCCGCCCTCGTTAATGCAGGTGTCCTCGCCATAGGATTCATAGTCAAAGTACAGCCTGGCCTTCTCCGGCAAGCGGAACTCCTGGTGGTGATCCACCAGCCAGCGCCCGTATTCTTCCTCCGTCCGCACGTCCGGGAGAAAATCATAGCAGTCCAGATTGTAGGTCAGGTTAATCAAATCCTGCATATTGTCCCCATACTCCCCGTGGCTGACGGCGGCGGTGAACTTCTCCCTTTCCTCCGGCGTCAGCTCCGCGATCCGGCTGGCGAGGTAGTTCAATTCGTCAATGGGGACAAACTCTCCCAGCTTTCCGGCGAGGCCCTTGATGCCGATGGAGTATTCCAGGACAATGATCTCTCCGTACCGCAGGCCGTCCACGCCGATCTCCCGCAGAACAGATTGAACCTGCTCCGTGGTGGTGGGGAAGGATAGCTGTGCGGTGGCAAGAACCCCGACGCTGTATTTGCCCAGGTTGGCGATATTGGCGGCAAATTCCATGCGTTATTTCTTCATGGGGTTCTTTTTGAAGATGCTGTCCTTCTGCTGGGCCTTCAACTGCCTCTGGCGGCGTTCCTCCAGGGCGTCATAGACGCTTTCCTCGATCTCCCGGGGCGTCATGGACACATCGGGGAAATATTTCCGCAGACGGTCCCCGGCCAGGATAACCTTGGTGTATTCGGGCCGTTCCTGCTCGCCCTTGAAGGGAGGCTTTTCCTCCGGGGGATTCGTGGGACCGGAGGGCGGGATCGTGCTCTCCGGCGCGGGGGGATTTGCAGAGGGCGCGGGGCCCGGTGTGCTGGGCTCGGGAGCCTTGGGAACCGCAGGCGTGCCCGGCGTCTGCTCCGGCTTCACATCCGGGGAAGGAGGAATGGGCGGGGGCGCGGGGGGACTGCCAGGCGGGGTGGGCGGCGGCGCGGGCGGCTGGGGAGCCGGAGGCGGCACGGTGTGCTTCGGAGCCAGGTCTTTGTCCTCCAGAATCTCCCGCATGGCCTTTTCATCCAGCTTTCCGGCCTTTTCCGCCTTTTTCATGCGCTCGATCCGCTCGGTAGTGAGCTTGTAGCTCAAATCGGACAGGTGGAGGACTTCATCCTGATTTTCCGGTTTCAGGAAAGAGATGGCGGAAGCAATGGACAGGGGCAGGGAATTGTCGTCCACCCGGTCGCATACATCCTTGGTGGCCTCGGACAGACGGATGATCCGGTTAAGTTTGCTCACCTTCATGCCCATCTCCTGGGCCAGCTTTTCATCGCTGTCCAGTTCCTCCGCCTTGACGGTCCCTTTCTTCTTCCGGCCCGCTTTCTGCTTCATGCCCTCCATCTTCATCCGCAGGGAGCGGGAGAGGTCGAACATGGAGATATGGGGCCGGTGGAGGTTGCCGTCCGCCACCAGGATTTTCGCGTCAGCGTCGGATATTTTCTGGATGATGGTGGGGACAGGATAGTTCAGCTCCGTGGCGATCAGGTGGCGGCGCTGGCCGGAGAGGATTTCCAGGGTGCCCTCGTCACCGATCCGGGCGAGAACGGGGTCCTTCACGCCGTTCAGCTCAATGGACTTTTTCAGCTCCAGATAGTCCTCGCTCCTGGTGTCCACGGAAATGGTGTTGTACTTGGATTTTTCCAGATAGGCGGGATGCAGGAGGATGAAGAAGGATTCGTTCTCCTGGGGGCTGGGGACATCCCGCTTGGCCTTCTCGTCCGGGGGCGTCAGGCGTTCGTCAAACACCTGGGAAATAGCAGTCCCGGCGGGACCCTTGGCGGCGGGGCCGGTAACGGTGGCCTCCTTGGGCTTCTCACCAGGGACAGGAGCTGCGGGCTTGCCCTCCGTTTTGGAGATCGGAGCCTCCTTCTTCTCACCTGCGGGCGGCTCGGGGCCCTTGGGGCCCTCGGGGAGCTTGACCTCCTTGGGCTTCTCGCCAGGGACAGGAGCGGCGGACTTGTCCTCTGTCTTGGGGACCGGGGTCTCCTTCTTCTCGCCTTCGGGCAGCTCGGGACCCTTGGAGCCCTCGGGCGGTTTGACTTCCTTGGGCTTCTCTCCAGTGACGGGAGCGGTGGGCTTGTCCTCCTTCTTGGGGGGCGGGACCTCCTTCTTCTCGCCTTCGGGCGGCTCGGGGCCCTTGGGGACCTCGGACGGCTTGGCTTCCTTGGGCTTCTCGCCAGTGACAGAGGCGGCAGGCTTGTCCTCCTTCTTGGGGGGCGGGGTCTCCTTCTTCTCGCCTTCGGGCAGCTCGGGACCCTTGGAGTCCTCGGGCGGTTTGACTTCCTTGGGCTTCTCGCCAGTAACAGGGGCGGCAGGCTTGTTCTCCTTCTTGGGGGGCGGGGCCTCCTTCTTCTCGCCTTCGGGCGGCTCGGGGCCCTTGGAGCTCTCGGGCGGCTTGACCTCCTTGGACTTCTCGCCAGTGGTCGGTTTTCCCGTCTCCTTGATGTCGGGCTTTTCCTCCTTTTTGCCCCCGGTCCCAGGCTCCACCAGCTTGCCGGGGATAGGAGGAGTGGGCTTCCCGTTTGCCAGTCCATGATACTTGATGGCCTCCTGCAAACTCATTTCATAGACCAGGGCGGGAATGTCCTGCCTCTTCATGAGCTCGCAGGCCCTCTTGCGCCGGTAGCCGGTGACAAGCTGGTACTCGCCGTCCTCCCGGAGCCGAAGGATCACAGGCTCCTTCACGCCGCCGGACTGGATGCTGGTGACGAGGCCGCCGTAGTTCTTGTCCGGCTGCCTGACAAGGGGGATGCCGGGCAGATCGTGGATCTTCGTCAGGGGGATGCTCTGGAGCTTGGGGTTCGTGGGGTCTCTGCTGTTTTCGTTTGCCATAAATACCTCCGTTTTGAAATATATTTGCTAAAAATCGCGTCTCACCGTGAGATTTGATTTTCAACAGAAAGTTAAGTGTTTCCGCCGGATTTGCGTCTCACCCTGGGATTTATTTCTCCCGGAATTGCGTATCACGGTGGGATTCATTTCAGCGGAAGTCATGCCGCACAGCGGCGGAATAGTACGGGCCTATCGTCACCGGCGCGTTGTAGAGCGCCGTCAACAGATAGGCCCGGATGTTATTGATTTTTGTGGTGGTCTGTTTCAGCGCGTCGATCACATACTGGATGTGCTCGCTGTCAAGCTGGAGGAAACGGGCTCTGACCGCCTCCGTGGGAATGTCGCTGCCCCCGATCCGTATGGCGGGGGCGGTGCTGCATACCGTGTCCAGCATCAGCTCCAGAAGGTCGTCTATGTCATCGTAGGGGTACTCCCTCCGCAAACGCTCGTAGTCAATATTCGCTTTCAGTTCTTTTCTTCGCTCGTATCGATCTATCTCCAATCCCGCCGCTGGGGGCTTTCGGGGGGAGATGGATGGATCAGGCTGGATAAATTCTGTCTGGTTTCTTTTAGTATAATTAGGGTCGGTTTTTTCGACGGCTGCACGTCGATTTTTTCCACCTCTTGGCGTCGGAATTTCCGACTTCTGCACGTTGGAAAAATCGACCTGTGAAATGGGCGCGAAAGGCTCCGGGGGAGGCGGGGCCGGTTTGGGCGGCGCTGTCCGTGTAGTAAACCGCTTGACGTAGATTTTCGTGGGTTTCCCCTGGCCCTGCTTGATCCGCTCGATCAGGCCGACGCCCTTCTTCGTGTCCAGCTCGGCCAGCAGCTTCATGGCCTTGTCCCGCCCGCAGGTCATATCCTCGCAGATTTCCTCCACGGTGTAGTAGATATAGACGCGCCAAGTGTCGCTGTCATACCAATCGTTCCGGGCGGACAGGCTCATGCGGTCCAGCAGCATCCCATACAGCAGCTTGGCGTCCGTGGAGACGTGCTTGAATTTCGGGTTCGTGATCAACTGGCGGGGGATTTTGAAATAGACAAATTCCTCCGATTCATCGCCGTAGAAATAATCTGACAATATGATTTCCGGCATGGTCAGGGCCTCCTTTTGGGCAAAAGAAAAAGCACGATTTTTCAATCGTGCTTTCTCTCGGGTGTTAATTTGTGTCACATTGGCTTCATTTTGCGGTGACTGCCTGATATTTTTGGGTTTTGCGCGTCATTCTTTATCAGGCACACCCATTCGCGGTCCCTCCCGTTTTACTGATACCGGTATTGTCTTCCGGTGTACTGCTCCACGCAGCTCCAGAACAGCTCCCGGCTGCGGAACTCTATGAGCTGGCAGCCCTCCTCCTCGTGGAAGGAGACAATCCGCCGGTGGTTGTCCACCCACACCCGCCACAGATTTTCCGTGTTCCCTGTTTGTTCCATATTCAGAAGGCTCCCTTCTCAGATTTTCGCACAGCCTCCCCGCTGTACAGCCCCTCTATACTATAAGACGAAAAAGAGGGCCCTTTTGTTTCACATTTTCCCAAAAATTTTTCAGGAATTTTTCGCGGCGTCCGCTTCCGCGGCCTCCAGGGCCTCCACCTCCGCCGCCACGTCCTCCAAAAAGGCGTCCCAGGCCGCCGGGTCCTCCACGTAGTACAGCGGACACAGCTTCCCCGTCACGTCGTAGTGGCGGATGACGTCCTCCTCCGGCTTCAAGTGGAACTCCCGGCACAGCCAGGCCGTCAGCTCCACGCATCGGCCGTAGGCCGCGTCGTTGAACACCCCGGTCTCGTCCGGGTGGCAGACCTCGATGGACACCGTGTCCTCGTTGCGGCTGTTGGAGGCGTAGGCGATCTCCGTCAGGGGGACGCACTGGATCACCTCCCCCTCCAGCCCGATGACAAAGTGGCTGGAGGCGTAAGTGGCCAGCTTCCCGTCGGAGAGGGACTCAAAGTAGTTCCGGTTGGCCCGGGCCGTGGTGCCGGGGTTGCCCACATAGTGGATCACCACACCCCTGATTTTTTTCAGCGCCTCCCCGGGGCGGGACCACTCGTTCACCGACAGGTAGTCCCTCTCCACATAGTCCGGCACCGGCACGTCCTCCGCCGGGGGCGCCCCGCCTCCCAGCAGCCTGGAGATCCCCGCCGCGATGACCGCCAGGGTCAGCGCCGCCAGAATGGCGCAGAGGATCACAAACCGGGGGTTCAGCCTCCTCTTTCTGTAACGGTCCATGGCTCAGCCGACAACCCCCGTGACCACGGCGGCGTGGAAGGCGGTATCCGGGTAGACCACCTCCGCCGCCGGGGCGGGGTAGGCCGCGTCCTCGTACTCCTCCGGGTACAGCTCCCCCTGGGTCACCAGGTCCTCGTTCCGCGCCAGGCCCAGCTCCAGCAGGCAGGCGGTGGTGGCGGTCATCTCCGGCCGCACGGCGATGTCGATCCAGTCCCAGCCCTGATCGCTCTCCCTGGAGAACTCCAGGCTCAGCTGCAGGGCGTAGGTTCCGCTGTTCCAGGCCTTGGTGCTCAGCCAGTCCACATGGCCCCAGCGGCCCGCCTGGGCGTCCCGGGTGACGGCCTCCAGAATGGCGGCGGCCTCCCGGTCACTGAGCTCGCAGCCCTCGCCCCGCTTGTTGAAGTAGATGCTGCCGCCGGTGGGCTTGTAGCCGTCGCCGGAGGCGTGGAGGCGCTTGAGGCGCATCTCCTGGCTGTTGATCAGGCTGTCCAGCAGGTTGTCATAGGTGCCGGACTGGCCCAGCCGCTCCCGGGTCAGGGGCAGCTGGTAGGACCGCCGCACCGTCTGTCCGCCGCGGGTGGTGTAGGTAAAGGTGGCATAATATGAATGAATCGGGGCGGCTATATCAAGTTCGGCGGTGCGAGCCTCCCGGTCAAAGGCCTGAATATAGTCCCGGTCCGCGGCGATGGCGGCGTGGAGGGCCCGCACCCGCTCCAGCAGTTCGTCCTCCTCCCCGGGGTAGAAGACGTAGGTATTGCTGTCCACGTAGAGCTCCACTTTTTGGACCTGGTTGATCTCTGGCACCCGGTCCGCCGCCCGGAAGAGGTCCAGCCGCAGGCAGCCGCAGACCACCACGATGCCCGCCGCCACCAGAACAAGGCCGCGCCAGCTCCCGCGGAACACCCGCAGGGTTTTGGCCAGCAGCATGGAGGCGGCGTAGTACCCGATGACTCCGGCCACCAGCATGCACACCGCCAGGGGCACGACCTTAAAATACCGGTCGTCCCAGAAGAGGCTGTAGATCAGCTGGCCCCCCAGCAGCGCCGCCAGGCCCGCCAGTCCGTACCGGAAGAAGGGCCGCATCCAGCCCACGGCCACCACGTCCCCGGCCCGCTCGCTTTGGCGGCGGCGGTACAGGGCGAAGGCGAAGGCCAGCAGCGCCGCGCCCGCCAGGGCGTACAGGGCGATGACCCAGGGGTTCTCCAGGTGGACGGAGACCAGCTCCTGCCGCGTATACATCCCGGCATAGTCGCTCACCGGCCGGTACTCCGAGACGCTGTTCACGTTTCGGATCAGGTACACCGTGGGGGAGAGGAACTCCAGAAAGCCGGTGTAGTCCGTGCTGAACCCGAAGATGAACCCAGTGGCGAAATTGGACAGGAGCAGGTCCAGAATGGCCTCCAGAAAGTGCAGCAGGAGGTAGAGGGCCGGCATGGCGAAGACGTTGCCGGTGATGAAGGCCGCCAGCGTGGCGCTGGAGAAGTAGAAAAAGCTCTCCCCCAGCACCCCCAGAATGGTCACCAGCACCCCCGCCGGCTCGAAGAGGCCGAAGGCCGCCGTGATCAGGACACACAGCGCCCCGGTGACGGCGAAGGGGATCAGCACCATGGCGTATCCCGAGAGAAAATTTGTGACGAACAGCCCCTCCCGCCGGATGGGCAGGATGTGCGTCAGTCCCACGCTGCGGGCGTTGTACAGGTAGCTCCACACCGCCAGGGCGCAGAGAACGGCGTACAACAGGCAGACGATGGGCACGACGCCGCACAGCACGCTGTAATAGCCGTTTGTCATCTCCAGCGCCGTCTCGGCGATCATGACCTTGCCGCGCCGCAGCAGCTCAGACAGCATGGCCAGGGGAAACAGCGCCCCGATGAAGGAGGCCCCGCCCCACAGCGGCCAGAACCGGGCCAGGTTTTTCAGAAACAGCGTGGCGTTAAAGTACGATGTCTTTGACCGCATAGTCCGCACCTCCCAGCTCGTAAATAAAAATCTCCTCCAGCGTCAGGGGCACCGCGTCCACCAGCAGGGGGTGGTAGGCCGTCAGGCGTTCCGTGGCCTCCTGGGCGTTCATCCGCATGATCAGGGTGTGGATGCGGCCGATCTTGGAGGCGTGGAGCACCGGCAGGTCCTCCGGCACCTCCGCCATGCCGTCCTGGAACACCACCTGGAGCTTCACCATGTTGTCCTGCAGCTGGGCCAGGCTCCGCTCCAGCAGCACCTTCCCGTGGTCCATGATGCCCACGTGGTCGCACACGTCCTCCAGCTCCCGCAGGTTGTGGGAGCTCACCAGCACCGTGGTGCCCCGCTGGCTCACGTCCCCCATCACCAACGACCACACCTGCCGCCGCATCACCGGGTCCAGGCCGTCCACCGGCTCGTCTAAAATCAGGTAGTCCGGCATGCAGCTCAGCACCAGCCAGAAGGCCGCCTGCTTCTGCATGCCCTTGGAGAGGCGGCGGATGGCCCGCCTCTCGTCAATGCCGAAGACCTCTTTCAGCTTCTCGTACCGCTCCATGGAGAAATTGGGATAGAACCCCCGGTAGAAGCGGCACATGTCCCGGATGGTGGACTGGGAGAAGTAGTACCAGTCGTCGGGGATGACGCCCACCCGGGCTTTCAGGGCGGCGTTCTCCCACACGTCCTCGCCGCCGATCTCCACCGTGCCCCCGTCTGTGCGGTAGATGCCCGTCAGGCACCGGATCAGGGTGGACTTGCCCGCACCGTTGGGGCCCACCAGGCCGTACACGCTGCCCGCCGGCACCGTGACGGAGGCGCCGTCCAGGGCGGTGAAGCCGTCAAAACGCTTGATCGCGCCATTTACCTCAATCATTGTGTTCCTCCTTTTTCCTCCGGGACGTCCTCGGCGGCGGCGCCGGCCTCCGCCGGCTCCTCTCTCACCAGGGCCAGGAGCTCCGGCTCCGGCACGCCCAAGTATTTCAGCTCCGCCAGCAGCTCCCGGGCACGCCCCATCAGTTCCCTCCGGCGGGCCTCGTCCGCCCCGGCGCTGCCGGTGGCGAAGCTCCCCTTGCCGGGCACGGAGTAGATGTACCCCTCTCCCTCCAGCTCGTTGTACGCCCGCTGGATGGTGTTGGGGTTGATGGACAGCTGGGTGGCCATGGCCCGCACGGAGGGCAGCTTTTCATCCGGCCCCATGGCCCCTGTGACGATCAGCTTCCTCAAGCCGTCCTTGATCTGTTCATAGATGGGCCGGGAGTCCCGGTAATTCAGGCTGATCATCCGCTCACCTTCCCTTCCGCGGCGGCGTGGACCGCCGCAAACTGTATTAACTGTACTAATACACTTAGGATAACATGGCGGAGAGGGGATGTCAAGAGTTTCTTTTTTCGGGAGGCACCCCGCCCCGCGTTTTATCATTTTATCATTTTGGTCCTCCCGCGCCACGCCTGTCTCATAAACATATTCCCCGTAGGGGCCGCCGCCCCCGGCGGCCCGCCGAAAAGCGGCATTTTTCGAGGGAACGGGCCGCCGAGGGCGGCGGCCCCTGCGGCGTTCTTTCGAGAAAAGGCAGAAATGAGAACTTTTCAGAATTTATGAGACAGCCATCCTCCCCGTGCCGAATGGACTTGTTGTGAGGCGTGAGATATGATATAATGATAAAATACAGCTGTTCATTTGGCCGGACGCGCGGATACGCGGAAGCGCCGCCGCGGGTCCCATGGGGAATACAGGACAGGAGGAATCTCTCTATATGGAAATGGACTGGAGACAGAGGCGGACCGTGACGGTCCTCACCGCCGTTTTACTGATTCTGCTGGCGGCGGTGCTGATCGTCCTGGGCATCCGCTACCGGGAAAACCGGGAGGAGACCCCGGAGGGGGAGGAGCCCGCGGCGGCGGCCTCCATGACCGTGGAGGGCTACTCCGCCCTGGTTTACAGCAACGGCAGCGCCACGCTGTCCTTCTCCGTGGCGGAGGACGGGTCCTGGACCTGGGACAACGACCCCAAATTTCCCCTGCGGCAGGAGACCATCAACTCCATCCTGGCGCTGCTGATCAACTGGCGGCCCCAGCAGACCCTGGCCGCGGAGGAGGACCTGAGCGCCTACGGGCTGGACGAGCCCGCCGGCTCCCTGACCCTCACCGGGGCGGACGGCTCCGTCCGGGCGCTGTCCTTCGGCAAGACCACCACCGACGGCACCAGCCGCTATGTCATGGACCAGGGCGACCCCGCCACGGTCTACATCATCGCCGACACGCTGTTCACCCAGATGAGCGTGCCCATCTACGACATGTGCGATGTGCCCGTGCTGCCCCTGCTGGAGGAGACCGCCATCCGCTCCATCCTCATCCGGGGCCCGGAGAGCGAGGACGGCATTCCCGCCCTGGTCACGGTCCTCACCACCGCCAAACGGGACGGTGAGGACGGCCCCGTCACCTGGCTCCAGGGCAGCGAGAACGTCACCGCCAACGAGACCGTCCGGGCCCTGCTGGAGGACATCCGGGCCCTGGTCTTCACCAGGTGCGTGGACTACGACCCCTCCGACGAGGCCCTGACCATCTGCGGCTTCGACACGCCCCCCGCGGCCATCACCGTCAACTACACCTCGAACACCGGCGTGGACGAGACCCTGTCTCTGACCATCGGCGCCCAGCTGCTGGACGGCTCCGGCCGCTATGTCCGCCTGGGGGACAGCACCACTGTTTACGCCCTGCCCACTGCGGCCCTGGACCCCCTGATGCGGGTGGCCGCCAACGGGCTGGACATCACCTAACACACAAAAAGGAGGTCTCTATGCGCGTACTGGTGGTTGAGGACGAGGTCCGGCTGGCGGACACCCTCCGGGACCTGCTGGAGATGGACGGCTGTGCCGCCGACGTGTGCCACGACGGGGAGGCCGGGCTGGACAACGCCCTCAGCGGCATCTACGACGTGGTGCTGCTGGACGTGATGCTGCCCCGGATGGACGGCCTCACGGTGCTGCGCCGCCTGCGCCAGTCCGGCAGCGCCGTGCCGGTGCTGATGCTCACCGCCCGCTCGGAGCTCTCGGACCGGGTGGCGGGGCTGGACGGCGGGGCGGACTACTACCTGACCAAGCCCTTCGAGCCCAAGGAGCTGCTGGCCTGCGTCCGGGCTCTGGCCCGGCGGCAGCCGGAGCTCCGGGTGGGGGACACCCTGTCCTACGGCGACCTCCGGCTGGAGAAGAGCGCCTTCACCCTCTCCTGCGACGGGCGGTCCGTCCGCCTCAGCCGCAAGGAGTTCGACATGATGGAGCTCCTGATGCTGAACCGGCGGCAGATTCTGACCAAGGAGAGCCTGCTTTTAAAGATCTGGGGCTACGAGTCCGACGCGGAGGACAACAACGTGGAGGTCTACATCTCCTTCCTGCGGAAAAAGCTGACCCACCTCCGCTCCCAGGTGAAGATCAAAACCATCCGCATGGTGGGCTACTGTCTGGAGGGCGGGGAATAGCCCCGCCCCTCTCCCTATGATCAGACCTGAGAGGAGGTCCCTGTCTTGATCCGAAACCTGCGGCTGAAATTCGTGGCCATCTGCATGGCCCTGGTCACCGCCATCCTGGCGGTGGTCTTCCTCTCCGTGTACTTTGCCACACGGCGCAACATCCAGGACCTGAGCCGCCAGCTGCTCTACCGGGTGATCCAGCAGGAAGACCCCCGCCTCCCGGAGATCGCCATCTCCCTGGACCGGGACCGGGTGGTCTTTCTGCCCTACTTCACCGTGAACGTCTGGGGCTCCACCGCCTATGTCACCGGCGGCACCTACCACGACCTGGAGGACACGGAGGAGCTGGCCGCCATCCTCGCCGACTGCCTCGCTCAGAACCGGCCGGAGGGGATGGTGGAAGCCTACCATCTGCGCTACCTGCGGCGGAACAACGGCCTCTACGAGCGGCTGGCCTTCGTGGACATGTCCATGGAGCAGGCCATGCTCCGGGAGATGATGGGAAGTTATCTGGTCATCGGCTGCGCGGCGCTGCTGCTGCTGCTGGCGGCGGCGGTGCTGCTGTCCTGGTGGGCCACCCGGCCGGTGGAGCGGGCCTGGCGCCAGCAGCGCCAGTTCCTCTCCGACGCCTCCCACGAGCTGAAAACACCCCTGACGGTGATCCTCTCCAACGCGGAGATGCTGGACACCGCCCCTCTGGAGGACCGCCCCGCCCGCTGGGCGGACAACATCCACTCCGAGGCCCGGCGGATGAAGACGCTGGTGGAGGAGATGCTGACCCTGGCCCGGGCGGACAGCATGGCCCCCGCCGCCGTCCTTGGCGAGGTCTCCCTCTCCGAGGCGGCGGAGGACTGCGCCCTGGCCTTCGAGCCCGTGGCCTTCGAGGCGGGCAGGCCCCTGGAGTACCAACTGGCGGAGAGCGTCACGGTGCTGGGGGACGGGGAGAAGCTGCGGCGGCTGGTGTCCATCCTGCTGGACAACGCCATCAAGTACGGCGCCCCCGGCGGTGCGGTCTCCCTGACCCTGGAGCGGCGGGACCGGCAGGCGGTGCTGACGGTCTCCAACCCCGGGGAGATTCCGGCGGAGCAGCTGCCCCGGCTCTTCGAGCGGTTCTACCGGGCCGACGCCTCCCGGGGAGAGCAGAGCGGCTTCGGCCTGGGGCTGAGCATCGCCGATACCGTCGCCCGGGAGCACCGGGGGACCCTTCGGGCCGAGAGCGGCGGCGGCGCCACCCGGTTCGTGTTCACCATCCCCTTGAAGCGGTAAACTCCAGATCACAGAAAAAACGGGCCGCCGGGGTAAGCCCCCATAGGGAAGTTCAGGGCAAGGCAAACCGTCTGGTCTGCCTTGCCCTTTTTATACTGTCTGACCCACGATGACGCCTTCAGGAAACGTATCCGCGGAAAAGAGATGCAAAAAGAATCTATCGACATCATGATAACAGAGATCTAAGTAAAAAAACGATAAAGCAAATTCCTCTCATCGGGCGTCGGCTTCCCTATGGCCGTCCGTTCCAGGGGCGGCCTATTTTTCTTTCCACCCAAATTTTTGAAGAAAATTTTTCTCCTCTACCGTTCTATCTCTTGACAAGCGCGCGTATTTGCACTATTGTATGATTGTACTAGTTTTATAATACAAAAGGAGTGGGAACCATGTTACGACTGTTGAAACAATTCCTGCGGCGGGGCGCCGCGGCGGCTCTGGCGGCGGCGATGCTGTGCGCCGGCGCCCTGGCGGCGGAGAAATCCCCGGCGGAGCGGCGGCAGGAGGATTTGGACTTCCTCTATGAGAAGGTCCTGGTGGAGGCCCACCCCAACGCCTTCGCCAGTACAACCGAGGCGGAGTTTTTGAGGGTAAAGACGGAGATCGCGTCCCGTCTGGAGACAGAGAGCGACGTGGAATTTCTCCTGGACCTCATGCGCCTGACAGCCCTGGCGGGGGACTCCCATACCATGATCTCCGTGGGCAATGCCGCGGCGTTTCGGATCTATCCCTTCGCCGTGGTCCGGCGGGGGGAGCACTGGTACCTCTCCGCCGCGGCCGCAGAGGACAAAAGCCTCCTCTGCCAAGAGGTCACAAAGCTGGCGGGGAGGCCGGTGGAGGAGGTCGTCGGCGCCTATGGGACGCTCTTCTCCTCCGACAACCCGGTCCGCCTCCGGCGGCAGTTCCAGCAGTCCTGCAATATTGCGGACCTCTACGAGTACCTGGGACTGGTGGAATCCGGGGAGCCGCTGACCGTCACCCTGAAAAACGGGAAGGCCCTCAGCCTGGAGCCCATGGACATGGAGGCCATGGGCCAAACGGAGTTTGCCCGCCTGGCGGACCGTATCACCGGGACCCCCGCCACGGCCGCGGCCAACGCGTATTACTTCGCCAAGCCTCTGACAAAGGACGTCTACTACATCCAGTACAACACCTGCCGGGAGGCGGAGGACCTGCCCATGGCGGACTTCGCCGCCGCCGTGGCCAAAGACCTGGGGGCGGGGCGCTACCGCCGGGTTCTGCTGGACCTCAGGAACAACGGCGGCGGCTCCGACGGCGTCATCTGGCCCCTGCTGGAGGTCCTGCGGAGGGAGATGGACCGTGGCGTGAAGCTGGTGGGCCTCATCGGGGAGGCCACCTTCTCCTCCGCCCTCATCAACGCCGTGGAGATCCAGGAGATGGGCGGCGTGCTGGCGGGGGAGCCCGCCGGGGGCAGCGTCTGCCACTTCGGGGCGGTCAAGACCTTCTCCCTGCCAAACTCCGGCGTCCGGGGACAGGTCTCCAGCAAGTATATCGACCTGAACACCCTGTTGGACGCCGGGGCTGGCCGGGGCGTGGAGGCCCTGCAGTCGGACATCCTGGTGTACCAGACCATGGAGGACACCCTGGCCGGGCGGGACACCCTGGTGGAGTGGTGCCTCACCGCCCGGGACCGCGACCTGGTTCCCCCCAACCGCTATGACGCGCCCCTGACCCGGGGCCGCTTCGTGGCTCAGCTCCACGAGGCCCTGGGCAGTCCCGCCGCGGCGGCGGACGGTCTCCCCTTCGCCGACAGCTTCGGCATCGAGTGGTTCCTGCCCGCCCTGGCCTGGGCCAAGGAGGCGGGCATCGCCCGGGGCGCGGCGGACGGGACCTTCTCCGCCGCCCGTCCCATCACCTGGCAGGAGGCGGCGGTGTTCCTCAGCCGGACGGCGAAGGCGCTGGACGTCCCCCTGCCGGACCCGGCGGCGGATCGCGCCGGTCCTCTCCCGGAGGCACTGGCCCGGGGCGGAAACCGGGACGCCGTGGGGGAGATGTGGGACGCCGGCCTTCTCCAGCCCTCCGACGCGGACTACACCCGGGGCCTCACCCGGTCCCAGGGGGAGGAGCTGGCCTCCGCGCTGGCAGGTCTCCTGAAATAACCCAGGCGCCGCCTGTCCCGTTTGGGACAGGCGGCGCCTCTTCTAATCTGATTCCAGCGGTTCCAAGCCTCCGGCCAATTGCCGGATCTGCCGGATTTTTCCGGCGGAACACTCCGATCAATTGGGCGTTTTTGTCCTATCCACCCGGCCGGGCCCTGTGTTATAATCCCTCCAGCAAACAAGGAGGAAGCATTCCATGGTACATCTCTTACTGGCAGTCATCTATCTTTCCTTCATCAGCCTGGGCCTGCCGGACGCCCTGCTGGGCTCCGCCTGGCCCTCCATCTACGGCTCCTTCGGCGTGCCGGTGTCCTACGCGGGGCTGATCTCCATGATCATCGCCCTGGGCACCGTGGTCTCCAGCCTCCAGAGCGACCGCTTGACCCGCCGCTTCGGCACCGGGCGGGTGACGGCCGCCAGCGTGGCCCTCACCGCCGCCGCGCTACTGGGCTTCTCCCTCAGCGGCTCCTTCCGGGCGCTGTGCCTGTGGGCGGTGCCCTACGGCCTGGGGGCCGGCAGTGTGGACGCCTCCTTGAACAACTACGTGGCCCTCCACTACGCCAGCCGCCACATGAGCTGGCTCCACTGCATGTGGGGCATCGGCGCCTCCCTGGGGCCGTACATCATGGGCACGGCCCTCACCGGCGGATACGGCTGGCACATGGGCTACCGGGCCGTGGGTCTGCTGCAGGTGGTCCTCACCGCCGCGCTGCTTTTGAGCCTTCCCCTCTGGAAGCGGCGGACGGAGTCCGGCGGCGGGCCAAAGACCTCCGTGCTGGACCGCCCCCTCTCCCTGGGGGAGGTCGTCCGCCTCCCGGGCGCGCCGGAGGTCATGACTGCCTTTTTCTGCTACTGCGCCGTGGAGCAGACCTTCGGCCTCTGGGCCAGCAGCTACCTGGTGCTGCACCTGGGCCTTCCCTCCGAGGCGGCGGCGGGCTTTGCCAGCCTCTTCTTCCTGGGGGTCACGGCCGGCCGGGGGGCCAGCGGATTCCTCACCCTGCGGCTCAACGACGTCCGGATGGTCCGCCTGGGGCTGACCGTCCTGGCGGCGGGTCTGGCGGTTTTGCTGCTGCCCCTGGGGGGCCATCCCGTCCTGGCGGAGCGGGCCGCCCTGGCGGGCCTTTTGCTGGCGGGCCTGGGCTGTGCCCCGGTCTACCCCTGTCTGATCCACTCCACGCCGGAGCACTTCGGGGAGGATCGCTCCCAGGCGGTCATCGGCGTGCAGATGGCAAGCGCCTATGTGGGCACCTGTCTGATGCCCTTCCTCTTCGGAGTAATCGCCAACCACCTCGGCGCGGCGCTGCTCCCCGTGTATCTGGCCGCGCTGACGCTGGTGATGGCGGTAATGCATCAGAGGCTGATCTGCGTCTCCCGGCGGGGGCGGGAGGGGGATTGAGCTCTGCGGGGTCTGCCCCATGGGGCGGAATAGAAAAATCCGGCCACGGGCCGGAAACGGAAAATACAGCCCCACGGGGGCGGGACGGGAGTTTCCCGGCCTCGGGCCGGGGACGACGACACGCCGGTGCCCGGCGTGTCTTGGGGCTGCACCCCCCATTTTCTCTTTTTC
>CAMNRF010000006.1 GCA_946551795.1 uncultured Oscillibacter sp. | reverse complement strand
CCCAGATCTGCAGCAAAGTATGGGCCTCGATTCCAAACCGGCGGCCTGCTTCACTATAACTCAGCCCTTCCGCACGCATGGTTTCGACTACCTTTGTCTTAAATTCCGCTGTATATCTCCTGTTTGGCACTCCCTTTGGCATATACTCACTCCCTTTTTTCTATTTTATCACTTTTGTCTATCTATTGGGGGGGGGCGGTTCACACCCCAAATAATGGACAAGGGCAACAGAGAAAGGGGCTTACGCGATAGAAAGGGCTTGGCGTCTATGGATAGCTGGCGGCAAACCATTGAGCTTCAGTTTGCCTCTGCGGTTGTTATAGTAGTCCAGATAAGCAATCAGTTCCCCTCTGAAAAGATGTACTCTTCAAACGCCGTCCGTGCCTCGCCAACTACGAAACCCCCTACAGGACCGGCGTTAAGCTAAAGAGTAACGATCAGGATGACAGGAAATACAAGCGTACAGCCCACGTCAGAAGAAGCAGCGCCACCAGAATGTTCATAAGCAGATCATGCTCTGCCGGTCAATCCGCATACTCCGACAGGAGGAAAAACATGGTAACTGCCAAGCAGAGCAACACCCCAAGCAGCAAAACGCCGCTCCACAAGGCCCTTGCTCACACAGCATGATCCAGGCAAATACACAGATGGAAACACCCAACAAGAAAAAGGCAATTTTCAGCATGGCATTGCCCCCCTCTCTGTTGCCGCAGTCCTAAAATTTTAGTATTTGATGATGTAGCAGCCCACATACAGCCACCCCATCAGGCCATGAACGACTGCCCGGCCGACAAAGCGCCAGTTTACATAGCTGATAATCATTGCCAACGCACTCCCAAAGGAGATACCCGATTTCAGTGTCGTTTTTAGATTGCTGTCCCTCACAAAACATTATTCTTCTCTATTTCCTGGGTTAATTGTCAGCGTCAAACTTCCTGTAAATTGTGTGCCGTCCAGGACAATAAAATTTTTTCCTGCATGAATCGCAAACTCGTATGTTCCTTCTTTTGAAGTATCCGCGAGGATTATCTCATCGCAGCCATCCATACGGTATAGCCGGGCCTTACCGGATTGAATCGTGAGAGAATAGACCGCGCACAAATCACTTCCATCTTGCCGTTTGAGTGATGTACCTCCAAAAATGTATTCCTTCCCATCAAATTCACTGTAATCCGCTTCGTAAGTCCCAACATAATTATCAACGCCTTTTTCCCGGTTTCCAACTAAATCATGGTCATCTGTTATAGAAAAGGTCGCAGCGGATTCTGACCATTCGTTGGCTTCCTCTAAGAAAGCGTCCCACAGCTCACCGAATTCCTGCCGGATACCATCTTGATTGTTCTCAAGCTCTTTTATGATTCCGGCTCCTAAATCAGCGTCACACCCTGCGAAACCAATCATCGCCAGGATCAATACCGCTGAAAAAAACAATTTTCGTATCATGCTGCCTGCGCCTTTATGTCGATATTTGAAAGAGTGCGTACAGTCCTGAACCCCGTCAAGGCTGTACGCACTCTTTCAGTTTCTCAGACTTGCTTTTTACAATTCGTTGATGGTCTCCGTCACCGCCATCTCCCGCATCCGTTTGGCGGGAGCATGAATGGCAGCCAGCGTTGCCGCCGCGACAAATACCACAACAATGAGCAGGCGGGAAACCGGGATGGTCCATACCGCATAGGGGAAACGTCCGTCAATCAAAAGGCTGTATAGCATTCTGCCAAGCACAAGGCCCACAACGCACCCGATCACGCAGCCAGCTAGTGCATAGGTAACGGCTTCGGCGGCGATCATTTTGGTCACCTGACCGCCCTCCATGCCCACAGCCCGCATGGCTCCGTACTGCCTGCTCTTAGCGGATACGCTCATGGAGATGCTGTTCATAATGTTCAGCAGCGTGACCATCGCGATAATCGCCAAAAAGCCGTAGACGCACAGCACAAAGGCGGTATAGGTGCCGGAGGTGCGCCCTTCCCGCTCATCCCGGAGAGCAGTGCCTTCGTCCAGTACCCCGCTTATGGCGGCAACATCCCCATCTGTCACATCGCCCGCAGTCTGTACCATCACAGTGGAGTAGTCGGTCACGCCGGTCAGCCGGACAAAGGTCTCGCTGGAGGCAATGATGGAAACTCTGCCGTGGGAGAGGCCGTCCTCGCTGAATAGATCGTGTTTCAACAGTCCCGCAATGCTCAGCGCCTGGCCGTCCACCCGGATGGTATCTCCTTTGCGGAGCGGGGCGTCCGGATCGCAGATGACCAGTACAGAGCCGTTGTCCCCGTAGACTTTGGACAGGTCGCTGCCCTTTCGTAACCTGCCGTCCTTTTTCAATGCGGTTAAGTCAAAATCGTCAAAGGAGAACAGGTCCACCACCCGGGGCAGGCCCTCCTGTCCCAGCTCCGCCGGGACATCAAAGATACTTCGCCTTCCAAAAATATTTTTCACGCCGTCCATCCCACGGATCGTCTCTACCGTTTCCGGAGAAATACAATTGATGCCGGTGACACCGGCCTCATCGGTAATCGTGATGTCGGCGGCGGCAACAGACTGGGGCAGCAGATAGCCCACAAAATCCAGCAGGACGGAGAAGGTCAAAAACAGGATGATGCTCAAAGCAAAGGAGCCGGTCATCAGGATCAGATTCTTCCTGGCGGACATCGCGTGGTGGGTGCCCAGGGAGATTTCAATAGGCAGCACCCCGACACGGACCGGCCGGCGCACCCGGCTGGTGTTCTCTGTGTTTCCCGAAACCGCCGCCATGGGAGAGACCTTCGCCGCCTGTTTCGCCGGCGCTCTGGCGGCCAGCAGCACCGTCACCAGCCCCATGACAACCCCGCTGATGATTCCGATGGGGCTGATCCCAAAGAGGGGGATGGCGGTAAATTCCTCCTTGACCACAAACCGCAGGATGGCGCATAAAACCCATGTGCAGACCGTACCCAGAACCACGCCGATGGGAATGGCGGTTTTACACCAGTTGAGGGCCTCCAGCCGCACAAACCGCTTTAACTGCTGGCGGCTCATGCCGATGCAGCGCATCATCCCGAAAAACTTTGTCCGCTGAGCCACGGTGCTGTTGATGCTGCCCGAGATCATCAGCACGCCCGCAAGCAGGATCAGGACGAACAGCCCCACGCCGGATAAAAAGAGCGTTTGGCCCATAGAGGTATCCATGATGGCCCCGAAGGAAAAATCCTGGGCGTGTTTCTCGGTCAATCTGGCCTGTTCCATGCGGACGCCCATATCCGCCACACTGAAAATTGCCGTCACCAGGAACACGGCGAAGATGATGCACAGCAGGGTCATGCGGTTTTGCCGCCGCCTCCGCCTGGCGGAGATGGGGATCAGGCTCAAATAGCTTTTCATGTCCGGCACCCCCCGAGGTCGGTCAGCACGCCGTCAGACACCCGGAACACCCGGTCCGCGGTGTGGGCGATGCTGGGGTTGTGGGTAATCATGATGACTGTCTGCTCATACTGCCGGGCGGTCTCCTTCAACAGGGCCAGCACCTCGCCGCTGTTTTGGGAATCCAGGTTGCCGGTGGGCTCGTCAGCCAGCACCAGGGAGGGCCGGGTCATCAGCGCCCGCCCGATGGCCACCCGCTGCTGCTGTCCGCCGGAGAGCTGGCTGGGCAGATGGTTCCGCCGCTGTTCCAGGCCCAGGACGCTCAGCAGCTCCTCCAGATACCGCCTGTTGGGCCGCTGGTGGTCCAGCAGCAGGGGGAAGATCATGTTCTGCTCCACACTCAGTTCCGGGATCAGGTTGAACGCCTGGAAGATAAAGCCGATGTTCCTCCGGCGGAAGATGGTGAGGGCCTTCTCCTTCATGGCAAAGGTGTTCTTTCCGTTGATGAAAACCCTGCCGGAGGTGGGAGTGTCCAGAGCGCCGATCATGTTCAGCAGTGTACTTTTACCAGAGCCGGATTCACCCACAATCGCCACAAACTCCCCTTTGGGAACCGAGAAGCTGACGTCCTTCAGGGCGTGCACCGCCGCCTCGCCGCTGCCGTAAGTTTTGCAGATATGTTCTACTCGCAGCAAATCCATACCTGTGATGCTCCTTTCTTTTCTTGGACTGTATGAGCATCATAGCACTCAAACCTTACGCTCAGATGAATTGCGGATGACAATTTTGTCACTTGCGTTTCTTGAAAGAAAAGTAAGCAAAAGAACCTTATCTCGCTCTGGTAAACTGGAGGTAATCCAAGCCAAAGCGGCGGCAGCGAAGCCTGGATACAGCTTTCAGGCTGTTTGGGGAAAATTGATTGTAAAGGTTGTTCCGTGTCCCAGCTCACTGTAAACCTCAATACTGCCCTGGTGGGCCTCGATGATGGATTTCGCCAGGGGCAGGCCCAGACCGACGCCCTGGGTGTCCTTGGAAAACCGGCTGCGGTAAAACCGCTTGAAGATATGGTACAGGTCCTCGGGGTGGATACCGCTTCCCGTGTCCTCCACAGAGATTGTGGTCAGACATGGCGACTGCTGCCACCGGATCAGAATATGGTCCCCCTGGTGGGTGTGATCCAGGGCGTTTTTGACCAGATTTCCAATGGCCTCGGTCAGCCATACCCGGTCACAGGTAAGAACGGCCTGTTCGTCCCCCTCCAGGCCGATCTCCTTTCCCTCCTGTTCGGCCCGGAAGGAATACTGCCCCTTGATATGTTCCAAAAGCTCCGAAATATTTTCCGGCAGCTGCTCCAGGATGATTACCCCCGCGTCCAGCCGGGCCATCTTTAGGAGGCTCTGCACCAGGGATTCGATCCGGTCCAGCTCCTGCTCCGAGAGAGCTGTGAACTTCTGGACGGTGGCGGTGTCCTCCGCCTCCTGCTGGAGAATCCCGTTGTAAATGTTCAGCGCGGCGATGGGCGTTTTGATTTGATGGGAGATGTCCGAGATGGTGTCCCGCAGAAATTCCCTGGCCTGCCGTTCGCTGTCGACGTGGGCGTCCGCAATGGTCACCAGGGAGTTGACCTCGTGGAACAGGTGATACATGGCCCCTTCCTCATCGCACTCAATGCCGCCCTTCCGCCGGTCCAGAAGGTACTCCCGGATGCGGGCGGCGGCATTTTCCATGCTCTGCTCCTGCAAACGCAGGCGGCGGACAGCCATCCCCAGGGCAGCTCCCATGCCGCACAGGGCGCAGGAAAGCAAAAGCGTCAGCCAGTTCATTCCGTCCCGCCTCCCGCGTTCCATTTATATCCCATGCGGCGAATGGTGATGATCCGCGCCGGTCTGGCGGGGTCGTCCTCGATCTTTGCCCGCAGGCGGCGGATATAGACCGCCAGCGTATTGCCGTCCACAAAGTTACCGTCGCAGTCCCACAGATTGCCCATGATCTGTTCCGCGGAGAGAATGACGCCGGGCCGCTCCATGAAAAACCGCAGGAGCCTGTACTCCGCCGCCGTCAGCTCCACAAGAACGCCGTTTTTATAGGCCCGGCCCTCCAGCAGGTGGAGGGTGATCCCATTGGAACACAATTCCCCGGGCGTCTGCTGAAAATGCCGGCTCCTGCGGAGGATGGCGTTGATCCTGGACATGAGGACCGCCAGCTTGAACGGTTTTGTAATGTAGTCATCGCCGCCCATGTCCAGGCCCATGATGATGCTGGTCTCCGTGTCCGAGGCGGTGAGAAAAATGATGGGGACCTGGGAGGTCTGCCGGACCTTTTTGCAGAACTCGAAACCGGAGCCGTCCGGGAGGGAGACATCCAAAACCAGCAGATCATACGTACTCTCTTGCCAGAGGTTTTCAGCTTCATGGAGCGTGCGGGCAACCTCCACTTTATGGCCCGCCTTTTGAAAAGCAAAGGAGAGCCCATTGATCAGGCTCAAATCATCCTCCAACAGCAGCAGCTTGCTCATGCGGAACCTTCTTTCCATGTTTGGGATATGCCATAGTATAATTCGAAAGTCCTTACAAATGCAAGCCTGTGCTGCCGAGAAAACAACATTACCGCAGGAAATTGAGAACCAGGGCAAGGACGGCAATCCCCAGCATCATCAGTACCAGCCCCGCGCTGATAACCGTGGACACAATATTGACGACGCTCCGGCTTTCCCCGCTCTTCACACAGATTACGGAGAGCAGGAGGCCCGACAGCACAAGGGCGATGTTGCAGCCTGACCAAACTGTGCGTACACCATCCGGCAGGGTAATTTTCAGAAACACCGGGACAAGGGTGAGAAGCGGCAGCAGACTGACAATCAGCGCCGCCAGACTGAGCTTTTGCTTACTTTTCGTGACTTCCATACAATTACCTCATTTCCTTTTTTCCAAATTGTGTGACCGACAGGGCAAGCAGAACAGCGAATACAGCGGCTGCACAGGGCAGGAACGGCATCAAGGCAAAAGCGGCGCTTGATGTTTCCGCTGTAAAATCATGCAGGGAGCAGGACACCAGATAGCCGCTGTAACAGTAGGGATAAATGATCCAGAGCGGCGTGTTGGCGGCCAGGACGCCGGGAATCACCAGCAGCAAATTGAGTCCTACTGAAAGCAGAGGCTTTTCAAACAATACTGTGATCGCCCACATCGCCGCGAGGCTCGGAAGCATCGTCAGAAACAGCCCGATACACCACTTTAAGAGGTAGAGAATGGGCAAGGCTTCTGTAATGCCCATTGTTGAGGTAGCCACCATACCGGCGGCTATGAACACCGCCAGAAAGACAACCATTTCCATGAACAGATAGAACATCAGAACGAAAAACTTTGCCAGGGAAAGGATGTTTCGGCTGACCGGCAGGGCCAGCATTTTCAGGATGCCGTTGTTCTGCGTCTCCCGGCCCGCGATCATGACACAGGCCACGATCATGCTGAACGGCAGCAGATAGTAGGCGTAGACCAGGGCGCTTTGAATGAACATAGCGGGCCATGCGTTGGTGTACTCCGGTGTGAAGTACCGGCTGAGAGACGCCACCCCGGAGGCCACGACCAGCAGCGGGGCGGCAAAGATCAGGGGGACCATCTTCGAGCGTTTCACTTTCATAAACTCGATGCTGAGCAAATCAAAAAAATTCATGCAAATCCTCCTTTTACTCATAGCGGAGATTTTTGGCCATCCACAGCCCAAGGCCGAGAAAAAGGAGCGTTTCGGCCAGAGCGAACAGCACCGCCAGCGTATCCGGCTGTGCGCTCATAGCCACCGCCGGCCTAAACATCACAATGAACGGATGCACCATCAAAACCGCCGCGGCTGACGAGGCCAGGGCCATCCCGCTTAAAAAACCGGCAACTCCCACGCCAAGGGGAACCCACATATTTTCAAAGCGGGAGGAAATCAGCACCATAAAGGACAGCACCGGCATGGAGGTGAGAAACGAATACCCCGCAAAGCGGAGCAGCGTCCCCAGCTCAAACGTCCCCTGCGGCAGATCGCTCATACCGATTTTCATGAGCACCAGATTTTCCAGAGCCACCGCCGCGAAGAGCATAACGGTCAAGATCAGGAATTTGCAGAGATACATCCCTGGTACGCTCATGGGAAGCATATACATTTTTTTGATTGCGCCGCCCTTGAATTCCATATTGTAGACCATGCAGGCGGCGACCACGATACCGAACAGGTTCAGGACCATGATCATGCCGTAAAGCTGGGTCAGCAGTACGTCCATCGGGTTAAGGGGCAGATTGAGAAGCGTATCTTTCCGGACAAGAAAATTGACAAAGGCATAGGCCGCGCCCAAAACGCCGACGGCCGGCAGCACCGGGATTACCCCAGTCCGCTTCTCTTTCCGCAGTTCGATCATCAGCGCCCTCATAGCTTTGTCCTCCGCTGTCTCACGGCGTTGTCCTGCTCCACGATGGAGAGGAACACCTCCTCCAGGTTGTCGGCGGACATTTCCGCCTGCCGCGCGCTGTGCCGCAGGTCCTCCAGGCTGCCCTCGAACAGCAGTCGCCCATGATTGAGGATGCCGATGTCGTCCGCCATCAGCTCGATTTCCGACAGCATATGGGAGGAAATGAGGATGGTGCAGTCGTACAGGCCGGGCAGGGACTTCACCAGATTGCGGATCTCATGGATGCCGGAGGGGTCGAGGCCGTTGGTCGGCTCGTCCAGGATGAGGATGGGCGGACGGCCCAGCAGAGCCCCGGCCAGGCCAAGCCGCTGTTTCATGCCGAGGGAATACTTTTTCGCGAGGCGGTCACCAAACTCTGACAGCCCCACCAGCTCCAGGGCCTCCTCCACGGCGTTTTGACCCAGCCCCAAAATCCGGCGGATCACGTCCAGGTTTTCCCGGCCTGTCAGGTTGGCGTAGAACGAGGGGGCCTCAATGAAGGAGCCGATCTCCCGCAGGATCTCCAGCCGGTCATCCGGAAACGGCTTCCCGTCAATGGTGAACCGCCCCTTCGTGGGGGCGGTCAGCCCCAGGAGCATTTTCATGGTGGTGGATTTGCCTGCTCCGTTGGGGCCAAGGAAACCATAAATACTGCCCCTGCGGACATGGAGCGACAAATTGTTGACGGAGGTAAAATTTTTGTATTGTTTCGTCAGCTGGTCTGTTGTGATGATGCAGTCCATAGGCACATCTCCTTTCTCCCCCTATGGTACAGCGTCAACCTGACTTTAACTTTCTCCCGTCCTTACTTTTACCTTACTTTTTCAAAGAGCCGTCCATAAAATTGAAGTCGTATGCTATAATGAAAGTGGTAGACAGGAGGCGTCACGATGGACAATTCATTTTTGCACAGCAAAAAGCTCCTGCTGGTCGACGACGAGCCGGAGCTTTTGAAAATGGTAACGGTTATTTTAACGGACGAGGGTTTTCGGAATCTTGTGACCGCCGCCAATATGAAGGAGGGAATTGCCGCCGTCCAATCGGAAAAGCCCGATCTGGCGATTTTGGATGTGATGCTCCCGGACGGGGACGGCTTTTCCCTGATGGAGCAGATGCGCACATGGACGGATATTCCCGTGATCTTTCTGACCGCCCGTGACGAGGCGGCAGACAAGCTGGCCGGACTTGGCCTTGGAGCCGATGATTATATTGCAAAACCTTTCCTGCCCCAGGAATTTCTGCTGCGGGTCTATGCGGTTCTGCGCCGGTGCTACAAGGAGGACGCGCCGGTTTTGAAACTGGATAGCTGTACGGTGGATTTCAGCCGGGCTGAAGTGAACAAAGGCGGTGAGATCCTTCCCCTGACGGCGATGGAGCATAAGCTGCTGGAGACCCTTGCGAAGAACGAGGGCCGCATTGTGACCGTGGACACGCTCTGCGAGGCCCTGTGGGGCGGCAATCCCTTCGGCTATGAAAACAGCTTGAACGCCCATGTGCGGCGCGTCCGGGAGAAGATTGAGGCAGACCCGTCAAAGCCTGTTTCCCTGCTGACGGTCAAGGGGCTGGGCTATAAGCTGCTGGCGAGGAAATAACCAATGAAAGCATTTGGAAAGTATATTTCAAAATATCTTCTCTCCTTTTTCGTGTTTGTCCTGGCTCTCCTGCTCGTCAACATTCTGGCGTTTGCGTTCACATTCGGAGGGATCGTGTTCCGGGAATACGGTGCGGCGTCTCCGGCGAATACGCTGGAGGCCGTAGCCGCTGATCTGTCGGCATCCGGCATATCAAAAGAAAGGGAACAGGAATTAAACCGCAATCATATTTGGGCCATGCTCCTGGATGCAAGCGGACGCTGTATTTGGGAAGCATCTTTGCCGGAGGAAGTACCGACGCAGTACACGATTCAGGATGTGGCCGTGTTCTCAAAGGGCTATCTGCGGGACTATCCCGTTTTTGTGCGGAGCATGAAGAATGGCCTGCTGGTGCTGGGCTATCCAAAAGACAGCTTTATGAAGCTGACGGGAAACTATTTCCCGATACGAGCGGTCAGGCTTTTCCCGCTTTTTTTGACCGGCATCTTGGCGATAGACATCCTTCTTTTGTTTTTGGTCTACTATTTTTCTAAACGCAGGATTTCCAAAAACACGGAGCCGATTATGGCCTCTATCAAAACGCTGTCCGCCGGCAAACCTGTCAATTTATCGATTCGGGGCGAGCTGTCGGAAATTGCAGACAGTGTGAATCAGGCGTCCCGGGTATTGAGCAGACAGAACCAGGCCCGCGCCAACTGGATCGGCGGCGTTTCCCACGATATACGCACCCCGCTTTCGATGATTATGGGGTATGCCGGGCGGATTGCCAGTGACGCGGCAGCCAGCGGAAATATTCAGCAGGAGGCAGAGATTATTCGGGCGCAGAGCGCAAAGATCAAAGACTTGGTACAGGACTTGAATCTGGTATCGCAGTTGGAGTATGAAATGCAGCTGCTTCATAAGGAGCCGGTGCGCCTGTCCAAGCTGCTGCGCTCCTATGCGGCGGACCTGCTCAACGCCGGTATTCCTGAAAAATACTCATTGAAAACGGAAATTTCAAAAGGCGCCGAAACTGCGGTCATAGAGTGTGACGCGCGGCTGATCTCACGGGCAATCAGCAATCTGGTGCAGAACAGCATCCATCACAACCCGCAGGGCTGTACCATCGCCCTGCGCCTTGACTGTTCGGACAGCACCGTTTTCCTTACTGTCTCCGACAGCGGCATGGGCCTGTCCGCCGAAAAGCTGCGGGAACTGACGGAAAAGCCGCATTACATGGAGAGCACCGACGAACGGCTGGACCTGCGGCATGGGCTGGGACTGCTGTTAGTCAGGCAGATCGTGGAGACGCATGGCGGGACAATGAAGATGGAAAGTGCGCCGCAGAGTGGGTGTAAAACAATTTTGGTATTTCAAAGGTCGCTTTCTTGAAGGGGAAGAACCAGGCTTCGATTTGTGTCTTGTCTTTCCCTTTCTGCTTAATGCTTGCCTTTTAATCTGTGGTTTCTTCGGTTCGGAATCGTGTGGTGTTGGCGGTCTATCTCTTGTTTGCGGCCGCCTGCTCCTTTACCGTGCATAAGCATTATATAAACTGCTCCAGCAGCCCGTCCACCCCTTCGCATTAGCAGCCGACATCTCATAAGAACTTTCGGCAGTCACTCTCCCGCAAAAGATGTTTCAAATGGCCGCACGGACTAAAGGAGCAGCCCGCCTGATGGCAGATTACCCTTTATTCATTGTTTGGGTGCATCAAATACTGATCAAATCTTATCTTGTGGCCTGACTACATAGACTGCCACAGACAGACGTGGAACACGTGGAAAGACTGCTTTTAAGAAGTGCCAGAAAGGAACTGGAGCGGAGTAAAAACGGCTATAAATCATTAAAAAATATTTTCTGACCTTTTGTATACACCGGCGCAAGCAACCAGATGCGAACTGTTTTGCCATCAGGCGGGATTATCTTGCCTGTGTGATACCAGCGACCCAAGCACACTGCCAATATCGGCGTCCATGCAGATGGATCGTTCAGCGATCTCCCTCGGCGCGGCGGCCTCCCCCAGATTGATACAGGCGTAAATGGCGTCCGGATTTTCATGGGTATATTTCCAGAAGGGAAACTTGATAATCACAGGCGTGTTGGCTCCCACGCCCAGCTCCAGATACACCACCCGTCCGCTCCTGTGCCGCCGCAGGAAATCCTCATAGCGGGACGCCGCCTGATGCCAGCCCGCGTCCTCCACGAAGGTATTGTCACACCGCAGATTCGGCGTCTGCGGCCTGCCGCACTTGGGGCAGCGGGGGATCAGCTCCGTGGGGATCTTCATATCCCGCTGTTCCGCGGCCATGCGGCGGACAACGTCCTCGTTGTCATAGGTCTCCTGATGGCAGGGCTGCGAGCACTGCCAGAGACCGTAGTCCCCCTGGGTGTAAAACAGCCGCTTTTTATCAAAGCCCGCCAGCTGGAACTGATGATCCACATTGGTGGTCAGGACAAAGTAGTCCTGATTCCGCACCAGCTCCAGCAGATCGTCGTAGACCGGCTTCGGCGCCCGCTCATAGCGGTTCACCAGGATCTGGCGGCTCCACCAGGCCCAGTATTCCTCCAACGTCTGGAAGGGATAAAAGCCGCCGGAGTACATATCCCGGATGCCGTACTTTTCGATAAAGTCCCCGAAATTCTTCTCGAACCGCTCCCCGGAATAGGTCAGTCCCGCGGAGGCGGAGAGGCCCGCGCCCGCTCCGATCACCACCGCGTCCGCACCGGCAAGAGATGTCTTCAGCCGCTCAATTTTCTCTGAGAAGACTGCGGTAGATTTCCGCGTCAAGATCCTTGAAAACATTAAAAATCACCTTCTCAATGGATGTCGGCCGCCGGAGAAATTCCGTGACGGTTTCCACGGCGATCTCAGCGGCCTCCCGGTTGGGGAAGTGGAATTCCCCGGTGGAGATACAGCAAAACGCTACGCTCCGCAGGCTTTTCTCCGCCGCCAGCTCCAGACAGGAGCGGTAACAGGAGGCCAGCTCCTCCCGATCCTTTCGGGAGACCCGCCCCTGGACGATGGGCCCCACCGTGTGCAGGACGAATTTCGCGGGCAGGTTGTAGCCCTTTGTCAGCTTGGCCCTTCCGGCGGGCTCCGGGCGGCCCTGGGCCGTCATGATCTGACTGCACTCGTCCCGGAGCTGGAGGCCTGCCGCGGAGTGGATGGCGTTGTCAATGCAGCCGTGGCAGGGGCAGAAACAGCCCAGCAGAGCGGAGTTGTCCGCGTCCACGATGGCGTCCGCCGCCAGACGGGTGATGTCCCCCTGCCAGATGGCGATGCGGGAATCCGCGGGTGAGACCGGCAGACGGTCCGCATCCACCACGCCCTTGGCCTCCCGCTCGGCGGACAGCAGCTCGTCCTGCACTTGCAAAAACTGCGGATTCAAGGGCCTGGGGGCTCGGACGTTCATCAGGCTGCGGAACAGCCGCCGCTGGGCGGCGTCCTCCTGGGGGAACCGTGCCGCCTCAGCGCGGTACTCCGGCATTTCCTCCAGCAGAATCCGGTTCAGGTATTGGATTCTTTCAAAACGTTCCATAATTGGCCTCCTAAAGGTGAAACGAGAGGGCTGCGTGGTTTTGAGATGGGTCTGCGGCGATGCCGCGGCGCGGTTTCTCCACGGCATTTGCCGGACAGACGCGGCAGCGGGTGCCGCTGATTTTACGGGAGACGGTGACGCGGGGACAGGCCGTTTTCACCGGCCGCGGCAGATGCGGCGGAAGGGACGCCATTCTCTGCCGCTGCGGTAATTGTAGCCGAATCGGAGCGCGGCGTAAAGTACGCACAATTTTGTGGCATAGTCACCCGGCGGTAACAATTGGAGGGCTGCCGCCGGGGCGGAGCTGAAAACGGGACTGGGTTCTATGCAGGACCCCTTTTTTGAAAAAATAAAAGAGCGGCGTGCGGCGGTCGACCGGGTTTATACGGTGACGCCGCGCGCCGCTTTAAAATACAGCGGATGGAAATTTGAGAGCCGCCTACCGCAGCACCTCCCGGATGTTCTCCTGGACCCGCTCGGAGAGCCGCTCATACTGGGCCCGCTCCTCCCGGCTGAAACCGGAGAGCTCCGCGGCCGTGAAATCCGCCCAGGCCCGCTCCATGTCCGCCAGGATCGGAGCGGCTGCGGGCGGGAAGGCAATCTCCAGCCGCTTTTCCCGCCTCTGGGGCGGGCGGAGGTCCCTGACGGAGACCAGCCCTCTGCCCTCCAGGCGGTTCAGCAGCATGGTCAGCGCGCCCCGGGACAGCCCGGTGAAATCCGCCAGCTCCCTCCGGGTGCCGCCGCCGGACTGCCGCAGGCACAGCAGCAGCCGGGCCTCCTGGAGGGAGAGGCCGTTTTTCAGGGCGGCGGGCTCCAGGCAGTAGTCCAGCAGCTTCCGCTCCCGGAGAAGGTCGAAGAGGGGGCCCCGGCCCTCCAGGGCGCCGGGGGATACCCGGACCCGCTCACTGCCAAGCCGCGCGGACACCGGCGGCACCGCGCCGTCCTCGGCGGCGTCGATGAGGAAGCGGTAGATCTTCAGGCGGCGCCGCTCATACTCCTCCTCCGGCAGGACGGTCTTGTAGAACTGGTTGTAGTACTCAAACACCGTCAGCTTCATCTGGATCGTCTTTGAGATGCCAATCCCCTGGGTGCAGAGGGAGCCCTTGGTTTTGACGTAGTAGTAGATGGGCACCTGCAGGGCGAAAAAGGTCCCGGCGCGGCGGATGTACTCCAGGTTGAACATGAAGTCCTCGCACCAGCTGATGGCCGGGTCCATCCGGAGGCGGTGGGCCTCCACGATCTCCCGGCGGTAGAGCTTGTTCCACAGGACGCCGTAGTAGAAGTCCGCGGGATTCTCCATCATATGGGCGGCGTACTCCTCCCGGGTCAGGACCTGCGGCTCGTCGATGTCCCCCTTGTGGGAGACCCGCTCTCCTGCCACCCGGTAGAAGTCGGAGACCACCAGGTCGCACCGGTGTTCCTCCATGGCCCGGACCAGCAGCTTGGTGGCGTTGGGGGTGATCCAGTCGTCGGCGTCCAGGAACTGGAGGTAGCGGCCCCGGGCCTGGTCCATGCAGAGGTTCCGGGCGGCGGAGACGCCGGCGTTCTCCCTGTGGAACACCCGGACCCGGCTGTCCGCGGCGGCGAACCCGTCGCAGAGGGCGCCGGAGGCGTCCTGGCTGCCGTCGTCCGCCAGGAGAAGCTCGAAATCAGTGTACTCCTGGTTCAAAACGCTCTCCACACAGCGGCGGAGGGTGGGTTCGGCGTTGTAGACGGGGACGATGATGGTGACGGATGGACTCATGTCAGTGCTCCTGTTTTGTAGAATGAGATTCAGAGGGGAGACGGCGGCGCGGGGGCCTTTCAGCCGGCGCTGGCGGAGGCCCACTGATAGGGCTGGTCCAGGGGCCAGGACAGCCCCAGCCCGGGGAGCTCCAAGGGCTGTTCACCCTCCAGATAGTACCAGATGTCCAGTGCGTCCGGGTCTCCGCCCTCACCGGTAAAGCCCATCTGCAGCGTCTTTTGAATGCTGTCCAGCAGCGTCTCCGCCAGATCGTCCAGGCCAAACATAAAGAACTCCTCCTTCTGCGGGTCGGGCGGACCAACAAACAGGGCGCACTCTCCGGACAGGCACACGCTCATGCCGCCCTTGCCTGTGACGACGGGCTCCGCCAGAGTCAGGTCCCAGCCGGTCAGATCCGCGATGCCCTGAATCAGCGTCTCCGGGGTCAGCTCCCCCTCATAGGTCATCGGGTACTCGGAAAATCCCCCGGCCTTTGTACCGATGTACAGCGCGGCGGTCTGCTCATCGGCGGGGGGTGCGGGACTGTCGGGCGCTTCCGCCGGGGAAGGTGCCGCCGCGGCTCCCGGGGGGTCCTGCGGGGCGGGGGCCTGGCTGTCCTGGGGCGGGGCCGAGGGACCGCAGCCCGCCAGCACGGCGCAGAGGATCAGCGCCAGGAGAGTGGTCAGTTTTTTCATATACATTCCTCCAGATGTCCATAGGGTGTGCCGTCAGCGCGGCCAAGGGTCCGCCAGGGGAGGGAGGGCCCGTCCCGGGCGGTACGCATACAAAGGGAAGCGGCGCTTTGCGCCGCTTCCCTCTTAGTCTACAATATCCACAGATACCTTTACGCCGGTGCGCTGGGCGTAGGAGCGGACCACGGTGCGGATCTCCTTGGCGATCCGGCCCTGGCGGCCGATGACCTTGCCCATGTCGTCGGGAGCGACGCGCAGCTCCAACGTCAGCTCCTGCTCGCCCTGAATCTCCGTGACGGAGACGGCGTCGGGATTATCCACAAGGTTCCTGGCGATGTAGAGCAGCAAGTCCTTCATGTCCTGTCCTCCGGATCAGAGGACATCCACTTTTTTCAGCAGAGCTCTGACGGTGTCGGTGGGCTGGGCGCCGGACTTGATCCAGGCCTGGGCCCGCTCGGCGTCGATGTTGATGGCGGCGGGGGAGACGCAGGGGTTGTAGGTGCCGATCTCCTCGATGAAGCGGCCGTCCCGGGGGAAGCGGGAGTCGGCCACCACCACCCGGTAGAAGGGGGCCTTCTTGGCGCCCATGCGGCGCAGTCTGATTTTCACCATGATGTTGTTACCTCCAAAAATCATTGAATGTTTTATTATTTCACCTGAACGGTTGAAATCGTGTCACGGGGTCACTTGAAACGCTTCTTCCGGCCAAAGCCGTGCATCCGGCCTCCGCCGCCCCGGACCCCCGGCATGGCGGGCATCCGGCCCCGGGAGAACTGCTTCGTCAGCTCCTGCATCATCTCGAACTGCTTGAGGAGGCGGTTCACGTCCACCACCTCCAGCCCGCAGCCGGCGGCGATGCGGCGTTTCCGGCTGGCGTTCAGGACCTTGGGGTTCTCCCGCTCCAGGGGGGTCATGGAGAGAATGATGGCCTCGGTGTGGGCCATCTGCTTTTCGTCAATGCTGGCGCCCTGGAGCTGCCTGCCAAGCCCGCCGGGCATCATGCCCGCCAGCTGGCTGAGATCCCCCATGCCCCGCAGCTGCTGGAGCTGGTCGTAGTAGTCCTGGAGGGTGAAGCGGTTTTTCCGGAGCTTCTCCTCCAGCTTGGCGGCCTGCTTTTCGTCGTAGGCGGCCTCCGCCTTTTCGATGAAGGAGAGCATATCGCCCATCCCCAGGATGCGGGAGGCCATGCGGTCCGGGTGGAAGGGCTCGATCATGTCCAGCTTCTCGCCGGTGCCGGCGAATTTGATGGGCTTGCCCGTGGCCGCCCGGATGGACAGCGCCGCGCCGCCCCGGGCGTCACCGTCCAGCTTGGTGAGGACCACCCCGTCGATGCCCAGGGCCTCGTCAAAGGCGGAGGCGGCGTTCACCGCGTCCTGGCCGGTCATGGCGTCCACCACCAGCAGGATCTCGTTGGGGTGGACGGCGGCCTTCATCCGCTTGAGCTCGTCCATCAGTTCCTCGTCCACGTGGAGCCGGCCGGCGGTGTCCAGAAACACCATGTCGCTGCCGTGGTCCCGGGCGTGGCGGACGGCATTCCGGGCGATCTCCACCGGGTCCCCCCGGCCCTCCTCGAAGACCGGCAGGTCCAGCTGGCCGCCCACCACCTTCAGCTGCTCGATGGCGGCGGGGCGGTAGACATCGCAGGCGGCCAGCAGCGGCCGCTTCTGGAGCTGCTTTCGCATCAATCCGCCCAGCTTGGCGGTGGTGGTGGTCTTGCCCGCGCCCTGGAGGCCCACCATCATCACCACGGTGGGTCCGCTGCCCGCCATGGAGATCTTGGCGCCGGTGCCGCCCATGAGGGCGGTGAGCTCCTCGTTGACAATCTTTACCACCTGCTGGGCGGGGGTGAGGCTGTCCAGCACGTCGGTCCCCACGGCCCGCTCCGTGACGGAGGCCACAAAGTCCTTGACCACCTTGTAGCTCACGTCTGCCTCCAGCAGGGCCAGGCGGACCTCCCGCATGGCCTCCCGGACGTCGTTTTCCGTCAGGCGTCCCTTGCCCCGCAGCCGCTTGAATGTGGCGCTCAGTTTTTCAGTCAGTCCCTCAAATGCCATGGCTCAGTCCTCTAGCGCGGCGGCCTCGGCGAGGATGCGCTCCGCCAGCTCGTCCAGGCGGGCGTCCTCGTGGCGCCGGCGGTTGATGGTTTTGATCTCGCCGGCGGCGGCGGAGATGGCCTCCAGATGGGGCCGGCGGGCCTCAAACCGCTTGATGATCCCCGTCTTGTCCTCGATTTCCTGCATGGCGGCCTCCGCCCGGACGATCACGTCCCGGACGCCCTGCCGGGAGATGCCCGCGTTCTCCGCGATCTCCGCCAGGGACAGGTCCTCGTTGTAGTAGAGGTCGAAGAACTCCCTCTGCCGGTCGGTCAGCAGCTCGCCGTAGAAGTCGTAGAGCATGGTCATGCGGTAGGTCTGGTTCTTCACGGGAGCGGCCTCCTTTTCTGTAAAGTTTCGGGGCTTTACAACATGAAACAGTTTACAGGAGTTTGGGGCAGTTGTCAAGGGGGAAATCCGCCGCCGGGGGAAATTTTTTTCGATCCCGCCCCGAGGGGCGGCGCGGATAGACAGGGGACCGTCTCTCTATCCCTCCCGGTGCAGGAAGCACCCCGGGTCGTGGGAGTGAATCACGCCGACGGCCTGCAGGTAGGCGTAGACGATGGTGGTGCCCACAAAGGTCATGCCCCGGCGTCTCAGGTCCGCCGACACCCGGTCCGACAGAGGGGAGCTGGCCTTTCCCGTCTCATAGACCACCTGCCCGTCCGTGAAGTGCCAGATGTAGCGGGAGAAGGAGCCCCACTCCGCCTGGATTTCCAGAAAGACCCCGGCGTTTCGGATGGCGGCGGCGATCTTCCGCCGGTTCCGGACGATGGAGCAGTCCTCCAGCAGGGCGGCGGTCCTCTCCTCCCCGTAAGCCGCGACGGCCTCCGGATCAAAGCCATCGAAGGCGGAGCGGAAGGCCTCCCGCTTGTTCAAAATGGTCTCCCAGGAGAGGCCCGCCTGGAAGGACTCCAGCACCAGCAGCTCAAAGAGCTTCCCGTCGTCGTGCTGGGGCACGCCCCACTCCTCATCGTGGTACGCGATATACAGGGGGTTGTTCGGATTGCACCAGCCGCAGCGGCGGATCGGTTCCATACGCGCTCCTCCCTTGACTTCACGGTTTATTATGGATAGTATAGCATACAGGGTGTTCGGATGTCCATCTGCACCCGGTTTTGGAATTTCAATTGAAGAGAGGTTTTTTCGATATGACCTGTTTTGACGCCCATTCCGACCTGCCCTATGACGTGGCCCGCCGCCGCCGGGCGGGGGAGGCGCGGGTGCTGGAGACCCGCCATCTGGACCGCCTGCGCTCCGGCGGCGTGGAGGGGCTGGTGCTGGCCTTCTGGTACGGCGAGGGAGAGGACCACGCCTTTTGGGAGGGGATTCCGGAGCTGGACAGCGAGCCCGCCCGCCTTTCCATGCTGCTGGATGAGACCCGGGCGGACCTGGCCCAGAGCACTGAGATCCGGCTGGTCCATACGGTTCAGGAGGCGGAGGCGGCCCGGGCCGCCGGGAAGCTCTACGCCTTCCTGGGCCTGGAGAGCATGGCCGCCTTCGGGGCGGACGTGGAGGCCCTGGACCGAAGCTACGCGTCCGGCGTGCGGCTGGGGATGCTGACGTGGAACGAGGAGAACGCCCTGGCCACGGGGGCGGGCGGCGATCCCCGGAAGAAGCTGACCGCCGCGGGACGGGCGGTGGTCCGGCGGATGCGGGAGCTCCACATGGTGGTGGACGTGTCCCACCTGAACGACGGCGGGTTCTGGGATGTGATGGACCTGGCCGGGGGGCCGGTCATCGCCTCCCACTCCGACTGCCGGGCCCTGTGCGATGTCCGCCGGAACCTGGCCGACGATCAGCTCCGGGCCATCCGGGACACCGGCGGGGTGGTGGGGCTCAACGTCCACCACGGCTTTATCCACGCCGACCGGGAAAAGCAGACGGCGGAGACGCTGGCCCGCCACGCCGCCCACATGGCGGACGTGATGGGCGTGGAGCACGTGGGCTGCGGCTTCGACTTCTGCGAGTTCATGGGTCCCCCGGACAACGACGCCGCGGCGGGGCTGGAGGACGCCTCCCGAATCGGAAACCTCTTTGACTGCCTGGAGAGGCTGGGCATGAGCCGCCGGGAGCGGGAGCTCATCGCCCGGGAGAACTTCCTGCGGGTGTTCCGGCAGGTGCTGGGATAAGTCAGAACCACCGGGCCCCCTCCTCCCGGAAGCGGGGCACGGGGCCGTCCCGGTAGGGGTCGTAGCGGTCCACATTGCACCCGAACTCCTGCAAAAAGGCGATTGTTCCCGTCCCGGTCCAGCGGATCAGGGACATCCCCTCAAATTTTTCCACCCGCCCGCCGGCCACGGTGTTTTCAAAGTACCACTCCACGGCAGTCCGGTCTCCGCTGTGGAAGAACCGCCGGATGTCCCACCGGCGGACGGTGCCCCGGGTGTTCCACTCCTCAAACCAGAGCCGGATCTTCTCCCGGCCCCGGTACTCCGGGCCCCAGCTCTCCACGTAGACCGCGCCGGGATCAAAAATATCCGCGATCCCCAGGTCCGTTTTCTCCAGCCACATCCGGAACCACAGCCGGATGATCTCCTCTCTGCGCTCCATACGCGCCACCGTCCTCTCTGACATTGGTCTGCGGACAGCATACCACAAAAAGACAGCAAAAGAAAGAATTTGAATTTCCCCGCGAGATATACTATAATGCGAACTGTATCGTTATCCACAAAGGAGCTGAGACCTTGGAAGTCACCAGAACGAAACTCGCCGGCGGGGTGTACCTCACCTTCCACCCGGCACAGAAATTCAAGACCAGCCTGCTCTCCGCCCAGTTCGTCACGCCCCTCCGGTGGGAGACGGCCTCCGCCTGTGCCCTGCTGCCCGCCCTGCTGCGGCGGGGCACTGTCAGCTGCCCGGACATGGGGGCCCTCTCCGCCCGGCTGGATATGCTCTACGGCGCGCGGATCGACTGCACGGTGCGGAAAAAGGGGGAGAACCAGTGCGTGGGCTTCGTGGCCAGCCTCATCGACGACCGCTACGCCCCCGGCGGCGAGCGGTTGCTGGAGCCGGTGGCCTCTCTCCTGGGGGAGCTGGTGTGCGACCCCGTCACGGAGCGGGGCCGCTTCGTCCCCGCCTATTTCGAGAGTGAGAAGGCCAACCTCATCGACGCCATCCGCAGCATCCTCAACGACAAGCGGGAGTACGCCGACGGCCGCCTCCTGCGGGAGATGTGCGCCGGGGAGGCCTACGGCATCCCCCGTCTGGGGGACGACAAGAGCGCCGAGCGCATCCAGCCCCAGAAGCTGTACGGCCTGTACCGCAGGCTGATCTCCTCCTCCCGGCTGGAGCTCTTTTACAGCGGCAGCGCCAGCCGGGAGCGGGTGGAGCAGGCCCTCCAGGCCGCCTTCGCCGCCCTGCCAAGGGAGGACGTCCAGGGCATCGCCCCGGCGTCGGTCCACCCGGCCCGGGAGAGCGTGTACAGCGTCTCCGAGGAGCTGGACGTGACCCAGGGGAAGCTGGGCATGGGCTTCGCCTGCGGCAGCGGCGACCACACGGCGCTGCTGGTGGGCAACACCCTCTTTGGCGGCAGCAGCAACTCCAAGCTCTTTTTGAACGTGCGGGAGAAGCTGTCTCTCTGCTACTACGCCTCCTCCGTCTACCACCGGCAGAAGGGGCTCATCACCGTGTCCTCCGGCATCGAGTTTGAGAACTACCAGAGGGCTTACGACGAGATCTGCACCCAGCTCCGGGCCGTGCAGGAGGGCCGGCTGGAGGACTGGGAGCTGGAGGGCGCCCGGAGCACCCTTCTCAACGCCTACGCCTCCATGGGGGACTCCCAGGGCAAGCTGGAGAACTTCTTCCTGGGCCAGGCGGCCACCGGGAACCAGGAGACGCCGGAGGACCTGGCCGCCGCGGTGCGGGAGGTCACGCCGGAGCGCATTTTCAATGCCATGAAGACCGTGTCCCTGGACACGGCGTACTTCCTGCGGGGAAAGGAGGCGGCGGAGTGAATCAGAGCTTCTATCAGCGCCTGGGGGAGTCCGTCTATCGGGAGGTCCTGCCCAACGGCCTCCAAATCTGCGTGGTGCCAAAGCCCGGCTACGCCAAGAAATACGCCTTCTTCGCCACCCGCTACGGCGGCATGGACACCCGCTTTCAGCTGGGCGGACGCTGGCTGGACACCCCGGCGGGCATCGCCCACTACCTGGAGCACAAGATGTTTGACACAAAGGAGGGCAACGCCCTCCAGGAGCTGGCGAAAAACGGCGCGGAGCCCAACGCCTTCACCGCCAACGCCATGACGGGCTACTATTTCAGCTCCACGGAGCACTTCGAGGAGAACCTGGAGATCCTCCTCTCCTTTGTCTCCATCCCCTACTTCACCGAGGAGAGCGTGGCCAAGGAGCAGGGCATCATCGGCCAGGAGATCCGCATGATCGAGGACGACCCGGACTGGCAGCTCTACGCCCGGATGATGCGGGCCCTGTACAGCCGCTCCACCGCCGCCGTGCCCATCGCCGGCACGGTGGAGAGCATTTCCCACATCACGGCGGAGACGCTGTACGACTGCCACCGGGCCTTCTACACCCCCTCCAACATGATCCTGACCGTGGTGGGGGACGTGGACCCCATCCACATCGCGGACATCGCCCGCCGTGTCCTGCCCCGGGAGGGGGGGCCGGAGATTCCCCGGGACTACGGGGAGGAGCCGGAGGCCGTGGCGGAAAAGAGGACAAGTCTCGCCATGGAGGTCTCCAGCCCCCAGTTCCTGGCGGCCTTCAAGTGCCGCCCGCCCCGGGACGGGGAGGACTTCCTCCGCGCGTCGCTCCTGGGCGGCATGGCCTGCGACATCCTGCTGGGAGACTCCAGCCCCCTGTACCTGCGGCTCTACGGCCAGGGACTCATCAACTCCAGCTTCGGCGGGGACTTTGAGCAGCTCCCCGGCGCGGCCTGCCTCTACGCCGGCGGCGACAGCAAGGACGCCGCTCAGGCGGCCGCCGAGATCCAGAAGGAGGCCCGCCGCCTGGCGGAGGGCGGCATTGGCGAGGACTTCTACCAGCAGGTGCGCCGGGCCGCCTTCGGCGAGCACCTTCGGGGGCTGAACTCCTTTGAGAACATCGCCGTCTCGCTGACGGAGGGGTACTTCCACGGCTATGACCCCTTCCGCTTCCCCCAGGTGTTTGAGACCATCACCAGGGACGACATCGCGTCCTTCCTGGCGGAGAACATCACGGAGGAGCGGGCGGTGCTGTCGGAGATCGTGCCCAAATAATCCATCCGCACCGGACAAAAGAAAGGAAGAGCGATACTTTGACCGCGTTAAAGGACATGCCCATCAGCTTTCCCGGCCTCTTCGGGGACTGGGCGTTCAACCCCGACCCCATCGCCCTGCACATCGGCCACGGCATCTACTGGTACGGCATCATTCTGGCCTTTGCCATGCTCATGGGCCTGCTGCTGTGCATGAAGCAGGCACCGCGCTTCGGACTCAAGGAGGACCATGTGCTGGACATGGTCCTCTGGGGGGTGCCCTGCTGTGTGCTGGGCTCCCGGATCTACTACGTCATCTTCTATCTGGACCTCTACCGCAGGGCCGACGGCAGTCTGGACTGGGGGCGCATGATCGCCATCTGGGACGGCGGCCTGGCCATCTACGGCACGGTGATCGCCGGGGCGCTGCTGGCCGTCTTCTACGCCCGGCACAAGAAGCTGAAGCTGGGGGCCCTGACGGACCTGTGCGTCCTGGGCCTGCTGCTGGGTCAGATCATCGGCCGGTGGGCCAACTTCATCAACCGGGAGGCCTTCGGCGGACTGACGGACCTGCCCTGGCGGATGCGCCTTTGGACCAGCGCCACGGAGTACATCGAGGTCCATCCCACCTTTTTCTATGAGAGCCTGTGGAATCTCATCGGACTGCTGCTGATGCTGTTTGTCGTCACCGGGGGCCGCCGGTTCGACGGGGAGAACACCTGGTTCTACTTCCTCTGGTACGGCCTGGGCCGGGCCTGGGTGGAGGGCCTCCGGACCGACAGCCTCTACCTCTTCGACTGGACCCTCTGGGGACAGCCCATCCGGGTGTCCCAGGCCCTGAGCCTGGTGATGGCGGCGGTGGCGGCGGCCATGCTGTTCTACCGCATCCACATCCAAAAGTGCCGGGCGGAGGACCTGCTGGTGAACCGGCTGGCCCGGCAGCAGGCGGCGGAGGCCGCCGGAGAAAATCCGGAGCCCGCTCCGGAGGCTCCCGCAGAGAGCCCGGCGGCACCAGAGACCCCGGAGGAACCCGCGGCAGCGGAGGAGGACGAGCCCCATGGCGGTACGGATTGACGGCAGGGCCCCGGCGGCCGGGGGAAAAAACCAGGCTGCGGCGGAGGCCGGGAGGCTGCACATCGGCTGTCACCTGTCCTCCTCCAAGGGCTTTGCCGCCATGGGGCGGCAGGCCCTGGAGCTGGGGGCGGACACCTTCCAGTTCTTCACCCGCAATCCCCGGGGAAGCCGGGCCAGGGGCCTGGATGCCGCCGACGCGGCGGCCCTGGCGGAGCTGATGGCGGAGCACCGCTTCGCCCCCGTCATCGCCCACGCCCCCTATACCCTGAACCTCTGCGGCGCGGAGGAGAAAAACCGGGAGTTCGCCCGGGAGACCATGGCCGACGACCTGCGGCGGCTGGAGCATCTGCCGGGGCAGTACTACAATTTCCACCCCGGAAGCCACGTGGGCCAGGGGGTTGAAGCGGGGATCGACCTGATCGCCCGGGGCCTTAACGCCATTCTGACGCCCGACCTGCACACCACTGTCCTGCTGGAGACCATGGCCGGCAAGGGCAGCGAGGTGGGGGGCCGGTTCGAGGAGCTGCGGGCCATTTTGGACCGGGTGGAGGTTCCAGACAAGATGGGCGTGTGCCTGGACACCTGCCACGTCTCCGACGCCGGGTACGACATCATCGGCGGTCTGGACGGCGTGCTGGCGGAGTTTGACCGGATCATCGGCCTGGACCGGCTGAAGGCCGTCCACCTCAACGACAGCAAAAATCCCCTCGGCAGCCGCAGGGACCGGCACGCTTGTATCGGCGAGGGGGAGATCGGCCTGGAGGCCCTGGCCCGGGTGGTGCGCCATCCGGCGCTGCGGGGCCTGCCCTTCTGCCTGGAGACCCCCAATGAGCTGCCAGGCTACAAGAGGGAGATCGCCCTCATGCGGCGGCAGGCGGAATGATGAAAAAAGAGACGCCCCGGCGGATTTCTCCGCCGGGGCGTCTGTTTTTACTTTGCCTCTTCCCGATACTCCGGCTTGATGTCGAAGGCGTGGTCCATGGGCCCGGGGCCGTGTCCCAGGTCCAGCATGGCGGCCAGCGCCCCGGAGAGATAGGCCTTGGCCCGCTCCACGGCCTCCGCCAGGCCGTATCCCTTGGCCAGGTTGGAGGCGATGGCGCTGGAGAGAGTGCAGCCGGTGCCGTGGGTGTTGGGGTTGTCGATGCGGCGGCCCCGGAACCACTGGCCGCCTGAGGCCTGCCACAGCAGGTCGTTGGCGTCGTTGAGGTTGTGGCCCCCCTTGCACAGCACGGCGCAGCCGTAGCAGTCGTAGATGGCCCGGGCGGCGTCCTCCATGTCCCGGGCGCTGCGGATCTCCCGGCCGGAGAGGAGCTCCGCCTCCGGGATGTTGGGGGTGATCACCGCCGCCATCGGCAGCAGCCGGGCCTTCAAGGTCTCCACCGCGTCCCGGGAGATCAGCCGGTCTCCGGAGGTGGCCACCATCACCGGGTCCACCACCAGATTCCTGGCCCCATAGGCTTTCAGCTTGTCCGCGATGGTCTCGATCAGGGCGATGCTGGACACCATCCCCGTCTTCACTGCGTCGGGGAAGATGTCGGTGAAGACGCAGTCCAGCTGCTCCGCCAGGAATTCCGGGGTGCACTCCACGATGCTCTTCACCCCGGTGGTGTTCTGGGCCACCAGGGCCGTGACGGCGCTCATGGCGAAGACGCCGTTGGCGGTCATGGTCTTGATGTCCGCCTGGATGCCCGCGCCGCCGCTGGGATCGGTGCCGGCGATGGTCAGTGCTGTTCTCATAGGTCAGTCCTCCTCCGCGATTTTGTCACAAAGCCGCCGCAGCTCCGCCGCCGCGGCCCGCACATCCACTTGGGCGAACAGGGCGGACACCACTGCCGCACCGTCCAGGCCGCAGTTTTTCAGCTCCAGAATGTTCTCCCGGGTGATGCCGCCGATGGCCACCACCGGGATGTCCACCGCCGCCGTGATGGCGCGGATGGTCTCCCGGGTGATGGGTTTCGCGTCGGCCTTGGTGCCGGTGGCAAAGGCCGCCCCCACCCCCAGGTAGTCGGCCCCCGCCGCCTGGGCTCGCAATGCCTCCTCCACGCTGTGGGCGGAGACGCCGATGATCTTCCCCGGCCCCAGAATCCGGCGGGCGTCCCCCGCCGCCAGGTCCTCCTGGCCGATGTGGACGCCGTCGGCCCCGGACTTGAGGGCGATGTCCACGCGGTCGTTGATGATGCTGACGGCGCCCCTCCGGCGGCACAGGGCGGTGAACCGCTCCGCCTCCGCCAGAAAGGCGGCCTCCTCCAGGTGTTTCTCCCGCAGCTGCACGATGGACGCGCCGCCGTCGATGGCGGCCTCGATCTGGCGGAAGAGGGCCTCCTCATCCGCCGCCCAGGTCCGGTCCGTGACGGCGTAGAGCCTCAGCTGCGCTCCGGTGATGTTCATGGTGGTGTCCTCCTCATAAAAAGGCCGCGGATACGCAGCGTACGGCATATCCGCGGAGTTCCGTGGCTGTTTCCCTACGTTGGCATGATCCAAATCAGGTCCCGGGTCGAAGCGGCGCTTCCTCTCAGCCCGCGGGCGGGCTCCCCTTTTTTACACGGTCTATCATACGCCGTTTTTTCCGGCTTTGCAAGTGCTCTTTTGCGGAAGCCGCGGGAGACGGGAATTGACAGCGCGGAAAACCTGTGCTATACTCTCTCCTCAACTGGAGTCAATGCCGCAAATCTGAATATGGGAGGAATTGACCATTATGATGAAAATTGAACACGTAAGAGATCACGGCACAGATCTTGCGGTTGTCTCCAGCGACGAGAAAGTCATTGTAGACGTCCAGTCCGCTTTGGACCTGGTGATGACCGTGAAATACGAGACGGGCGCCGCCCGGATCGTCATCGATAAAGACCTGATTTGTGAGGACTTCTTTATCCTCAGCACCGGCGTTGCCGGGGAGATTCTGCAGAAGTTCATCAACTACCGCGTAAAAGCCGCCGTATACGGCGACTACTCCCGCTACACCAGCAAACCCCTGCGGGATTTTATCTATGAGTCCAATAACGGACACGACTTCTTCTTCGTCTCCACCAAAGAGGAGGCCGTCCGAAAACTGGCGGAGGCACGGCAGTAGGACCGTGCGGCGGCATATGAGTTCAGAGCCATCAGGGGCTGTCCAGAAAGGACAGCCCCTGATTTTGGGAGAGAGGGAAGGGGCGGATGATCCGCCCTTCCCTCTTTTTAAAATTTTACGCAGTCTGCCGGTGATACGCGGAATGCTTTTTATTCTGCCGGCGAAGCCGTGCCGCGCGGATCTTTCTGAAACGCGCCCTGCCGCGGTTTAATGGAAGATTCGTATTACCGGGAGACGGCGGTGCCTGTCTCTCCGGCGATGCCGGCCTTGGCCTTCTCCAGCAGGGTGATGAGGGCCGTGCGGCCGGGCTTGGACTCGGCGAACTTCACCGCCGCCTCCACCTTGGGCAACATGCTGCCCGGGGCGAACTGGCCCTCGGCGGCGTACCGCCGGGCCTCCTCCGGAGTCAGGTGGTCCAGCCACGTCTGGTCCGGCTTTCCGAAATTGACGGCCACCTTCTCCACGGCGGTGAGGATGATGAGGGTGTCCGCGTTCAGCTGCTCGGCCAGCTTCTCGCTGGCGAAGTCCTTGTCGATGACCGCCGCCGCGCCCTTGAGGTGGTGCCCCCCGGTCTTGAAGACGGGGATTCCGCCGCCGCCGCAGGCCACCACCACGAGACCGGCGTCCACCATGTCCCGGATGGACTCGATCTCCACGATGGAGACGGGCATCGGGGAGGCCACCACCCGGCGCCAGCCCCGGCCGGCGTCCTCCACCACCTGGTAGTCCCGCTCCCGCACCAATGTCTCGGCCTCCTCCTTCGTCATGAAGGCGCCGATGGGCTTGGTGGGATTCTGGAAGGCGGGGTCCTGGGGGTCCACCTCCACCTGGGTGAGCACGGTGGCCACGCCCTTGCTGATTCCCCGGTCCAGCAGCTCCTCCCGCAGGGCGTTCTGGAGATCGTAGCCGATATAGCCCTGGCTCATGGCCACGCACACGGACAGCGGGCAGGGGATGTACTTCTCCGGGTCGGAGCGGGTCAGCTCGGTCATTGCGTTTTGGATCATGCCCACCTGGGGGCCGTTGCCGTGGGCGATGACCACCTGGTGGCCCTGCTCGATCAGGTCGACAATGGCCCTGGCGGTCTGCTTGACCGCGATCATCTGCTCCGGCAGGTTCTTGCCCAGGGCGTTGCCGCCCAGGGCGATGACGATACGTTTACCCATGACTGGTGCAACCTCTTCCCAAAATAATCAGTGGTTCCCGGCGCCCGCGGCGCGGGGAGAGGGGGACGGAGTCCCCTTAAAAGGCCTTTCGGGCCTTCCCGGCGTCCATGGCCATCAGCGCGGACACGGGGTCCTTTACCTTGCTCATCATGATCATGGCGGCGATGATATAGGGCTTGAAGCTGGCCTCCTTGTACAGGGGCACCAGGTACCGGTCGAACACGGAGTTGTCCACCTCGCCCTCGGGGCAGCTGAGGCCGGTGATGTCGGCGGGCAGGCAGTGGAGATACAGCGCCTTGCCGTCCTTCGTGCGCTTCATCATCTCCTCGGTGCAGGACCAGTTCTTGAAATTGGCGTTCTGGGCCAGGAGCTTCTTCTCCAGCTCGTCAATGCCCTTCTGGTCGCCGGCCTGGTAGAGCTTCGTGCGCTCCTCCATGGCGGCGAAGGGGGCCCAGCTCTTGGGATAGACGATGTCGGCGCCGTCGAAGGCCTCCTCCATGGTGGCGACCTTCCTGTAGCTGCCGCCGGTGGCCTGGGCGTTCTTGCGGGCGATCTCCTCCACCTCGGGCATCACGTCATAGCCCTCGGGATGGGCCAGCACCACATCCATGCCGAAGCGGGTCATGAGGCCGATGACGCCCTGGGGAACGGACAGGGGCTTGCCGTAGCTGGGGGAGTAGGCCCAGGTCATGGCCAGCTTCTTGCCCTTGAGGTTCTCCACGCCGCCGAACTGGTGGATGATGTGCAGCATATCCGCCATGGCCTGAGTGGGGTGGTCCACGTCGCACTGGAGGTTCACCAGGGTGGGCTGCTGCTCCAGGATGCCGTCCCGGTAGCCCTCCTTCACGGCGTCCATGAAGGTCTTCTGGTACTTGTGGCCCTCGCCGATGAACATATCGTCCCGGATGCCGATGACGTCGGCCATGAAGGAGACCATGTTGGCGGTCTCCCGGACGGTTTCGCCGTGGGCGATCTGGGATTTCTTCTCGTCCAGGTCCTGGACGGTGAGGCCCAGCAGGTTGCAGGCGGAGGCGAAGGAGAAGCGGGTGCGGGTGGAGTTGTCCCGGAAGATGGAGATGCCCAGGCCCGAGTCGAAGATCCGGGTGGACTTGTTCCGCTCCCGCAGGTCCCGCAGGGCGTCGGCTACGGTGAAGATGGCGTCCAGCTCCTCGTCGGTCTTGTCCCAGGTCCAGTAGAAGTCGGACTTGTACATGTTGTTGGTGTGCAGCTTCTCCAGGTGCTGCGCCAGTTCGATGGTCTTAGACATATGGAATATCTCCTTATTGTTTTTATTTGCGGGGTCAGGTCCCCAGGCCGTCATACGGGTCGTCTTCAGCTTTTGGGGCAGGCGGGACGGGCGGCTCGTTCACCAGTTTTTTCAGGACGCCCAGAATCAGCGTGAACGATATAGCGTGCATGAGGAACAGCAGGAAAATCAGCCGCAGCTCCCCATAGTGCCAGTAGTTCATGGAGGTGGGGGAAAGGGCTCCGGCCAGCGCCATCCGCACGAAGAGGAACAGCACCACCGCCCAGGAGACCAGATTCCAAAGCCGCATGCCCTTCATAAAAATCACCCTTCTATGTTTCAGACGGTTACTGGATGTCGTTGTCCGTCAGGCTCTGGCGGAACTCCGTCACGTCGGCGGTTCTGTTCTCCGGCTTGTAGAGGGGAATGGCGGCGGCGTACAGGGCGGCGCAGGTCACCAGGTCCTGCTTCCAGGTGATCTCGTTGGGGGCGTGGGCCTGGCTCTCCGCGCCGGGGCCGAAGCCCACGCAGGGGATGCCGTACCGCCCCTGGATGGAGACACAGTTGGTGGAGAAGGTCCACTTGTCCGTCAGGGGACGGCCGGCGCGCAGGTGCATGGCGTCCTTCTTGGGATCGGCGTCGGCGTGGCCGATGCGCTCCTCGCCCCACAGGGCGCGGTGGGCGTCCACCAGGGCCTGGACGTGGGCGGCGCTCTCCTTGTTGATCCAGGTGGGGAAGAAGCACTCGGTCTCATACACGGTGCCGGTCCAGGCGGGACGGTCGTACATGTACATGCTGACCTTCACGTCCTCGCCGTACTTCTGCACACTGGGCAGCTGCCGGATCTCCTCCAGGCAGGAGTCCCAGGTCTCGCCGGCGGTCATGCGGCGGTCGATGGAGATGGCGCAGCTGTCCGCCACGGCGCAGCGGCTGGGGGAGGTGTAGAAGATCTGGCTGGTGGTGCAGGTGCCCCGGCCCAGGAAGCGGGCGTCCTCGTAGTGCTCGGGGTTGAACTCCTCGTTGAGCATCTTCACAAGGCCCTTGACCTTGTTGGAGGGGCCGTCGCCGTTCTCGTTCAGGGCCCGGACGTCCTGGAGGATGTCGGCCATCTTGTAGATGGCGTTGTCGCCCCGCTCCGGGGCGGAGCCGTGGCAGCTGACGCCCTTCACGTCCACCCGGATCTCCATGCGGCCCCGGTGGCCCCGGTAGATGCCGCCGTCGGTGGGCTCGGTGGAGATGACGAACTCGATCTTGCTGCGGGCGTCCTCGGGACCCGCGAAGTACTTGTTGACGATGTACTGCCAGCACATGCCGTCGCAGTCCTCCTCCTGCACGGAGCCCACCACCATGATCTTGTAGCCCTCGGGAATGAGGCCCATATCCCTCATGATCCTGGCGCCGTACACGGCGGAGGCCATGCCGCCCTCCTGGTCGCTGCCGCCCCGGCCGTAGATGATGTCCTCGGTCTCGAAGCCTGTGTAGGGGTCGGACTCCCAATTGTTGATGTTGCCGATGCCCACGGTGTCGATGTGGGAGTCGATGGCGATGATCTTCTCGCCCTGGCCCATCCAGCCGATGACGTTGCCCAGGCCGTCGATCTCCACCTTGTCAAAGCCCAGCTTCTCCATCTCGGCCTTGATGCACATCACCACGTCCTTCTCCTCGCAGCTCTCGCTGGGATGGGAGATCATGTCCCGCAGGAACCGGGACATCTCGGCCTTGTAGCCTTCCGCCGCCGCTTTGATCGCTTCAAAATCCATGATACAGCCCTCCATAAAATTATTTTTACAGCTTCCTCTCTGTCGCTTACAGCTTTATCATATCACAAGATTCCCTGTTGTCAAACAAAATTTTTGAAAACCAAAAAATTTTTTTGAAAAAGTGTTGCTTTATACAAAAAGTGTGATATTATATTGAAGTGTAATAGAGCGTTTATATAAACTTTGCCATAGGAAAGAGGGGATATTTCATAGAAACCGGAAAACTGGAACTGCTCAAGCAGGTGGCGGCGGGCATCGCGGCCCAGTTCGGCAGCAGCTGCGAGGTGGTGATCCACGACCTGAGCCGGAACCCGGACCACAGCATCGTGGCCATCATCAACGGCCACGTCTCCGGGCGGAAGGTGGGGGACGGCGCGTCCCACGTGGTGATGGAGCAGCTGCAGACCAACGACCCCGAGCCCAAGGACCACCTGTCCTACCTGATGAAGACCCCGGACGGCAAGATCCTGAAATCCTCCACGGTCTACATCCGCAACAGCAAGGGGAAGGTCTCGGCGATCCTGGCCATCAACTACGACATCTCCGCCCTCTTGATGGTGGAGAGCGCCCTCCACGGCCTGGTCTCCACCGAGGGGCCCCAGCCCTCCGAGCCGGAGAAGATCGTCAACATCAACGACCTGCTGGAGGAGCTGATCCAGCAGTCCGTGGCGCTGGTGGGCAAGCCCGTGGCGCTGATGAACAAGGACGACAAGGTCCGGGCCATCCAATTCCTGAACCAGAACGGCGCGTTCCTGGTCACCAAGTCCGGCGACAAGGTCGCCAAATACTTCGGGATCTCTAAGTACACCTTGTATTCCTATATCGACACAAAACTGGAGGAGGACAAACCATTATGATCGACCTTTCCGTCAACAAGCAGGGCCTGGCCCACAACATCAAAAAGGCAAAGGAGAACGGCATCGTCATCCCCACCATCGCCCAGATGCAGCACCCGGAGACCATCCCGGAGAAGGTGCAGAGCCGCCTCAAGACCCTGGGCCTCTGGGACGTGGACCCCATGAACCTGTTCCGCATCACCTGGAAGAACGAGGCCAGAGAGTCCGGCGGCCTCTTCCAGGCCGTGCCCAACTACATCGAGCTGCCCCCCGCCCTCACCGGCGTGCCCTGCCGGATCATCGCCATGGTGGGCAAGTGGTTCCCCACGGGCTGCCACAAGGTGGGGGCCTCCTTCGGGTGCCTGGCCCCCCGCCTGGTGACGGGCCAGTTTGACGTGGACATCCACAAGGCCGTGTGGCCCTCCACCGGCAACTACTGCCGGGGCGGCGCCTTCAACTCCCGGCTGCTGGGGGCCCAGGGCGTGGCCATCCTCCCGGCGGAGATGAGCCAGGAGCGGTTCGACTGGCTCCACGAGATCGGCGCCGAGGTCATCGCCACCCCCGGCTGTGAGTCCAACGTCAAGGAGATTTTCGACAAGACCAACGAGCTGAAACGGGACCCCCAGTACATGATCTTCAACCAGTTTGAGGAGATGGGCAATCCCCTGTGGCACTACAACGTCACCGGCAACGCCCTGGCGGATGTGTTCGAGGCCGTCAAGCGCCCCGGCGACCGTTTCGCCGCCGCCGCCTTCACCTCCGGCTCCGCCGGCACCATGAGCGCGGGCGACCGCCTCAAGGAGCTGTATCCCCACCTGAAGCTGGCGGTGGGCGAGGCCCTCCAGTGCCCCACCATCCTGAACAACGGCTTCGGCGGCCACCGGATCGAGGGCATCGGCGACAAGCACATCCCCTGGATTCACAATGTGAAAAACAGCGACATGGCCATCGCCATTGACGACGAGGACAGCCAGCGCCTGCTGCGCCTGTTCAACACCCCCGAGGGGCAGAAGTACCTCAGGGAGGTCCTGGGCCTGGACGGCGAGCTGGTGGAGAAGCTGACGTGGCTTGGCATCAGCGGCATCGCCAACGTCCTTTGCTGCATCAAGATGGCCAAGTACTACGAGCTCACGGAGCGGGACGTGGTGGGCACGGTCCTCACCGACAGCGCCGTGATGTACGGCAGCCGCATCGCCGAGCTGAACGAGCAGTACGGGGCTTACACCGCCCAGGCGGCGGAGCTGGACCACAACCTGCACATGCTGGGGCTCAAGACCGACAACCTGATTGAGATGACCTACGCCGACCGCAAGCGGGTGCACCACCTGAAATACTACACCTGGGTGGAGCAGCAGGGGAAGGATATGCACGACCTGAACGCCCTTTGGTATGACACCGAGGGGACTTGGGATGCTGTTCACGCCCAGGCGAAGGAGTTGGATGAACTCATTAACGCGTTTAATGAGGAGAGTGGAGTTTTGAAGAGCCTGTAAGGCGCGGCCGGGCAACTCCCGTCCCGCGCCCGAGGCGCGGTATCCCCCGTCCCCGCCCGCGGCGGGATGCCCCCATCCCGCCCCCGTGGGCCGGATTCCGAAGGAATACAGCTCCCCAAATTTTGACGGAGGAGACAACATGAAACATGTAAAATATGGAAAATGTGTTCGTTGCGGCAGAACCTACCCGGCGACGCCGGACCTGACCACCTGCGAATGCGGCGGCATCCTGGACATCGTCTACGACTATGAGTACATCAAGACGCGGTTGACCAGGGAGAAGCTGGCCGCCCGGCCGGAGCGGTCCATGTGGCGCTACCGGGAGCTGCTGCCCATCGAGGACAGCACGGAGCCCACGCCCCTGCGGGTGGGCTGGTCCCCCCTGTACGAGGAGCCCCGCCTTGCGGAGCTGCTGGGTCTGAGGCGCCTGTGGGTGAAGGATGACGGCCAGAACCCCACCGCCTCTTTGAAGGACCGGGCCAGCGCCATGGCGGTGGCCAAGGCCCGGGAGGCCGGGGCGAAGGTCATCGCCTGCTCCTCCACCGGCAACGCCGCCTCGTCCCTGGCGGGCAACGCCGCGGCGGCGGGCCTTGCCACCTACATCTTTGTCCCCTCCCGGGCCCCCAAGGGCAAGGTGGCCCAGCTGATGACCTTCGGCGCCACCGTCGTCTCCGTCCAGGGCAGCTACGAGGAGACCTTCGAGCTCTCCAAGCAGGCCATTGACCGGTGGGGCTGGTACAACCGCAACGCCGCCATCAACCCCTATCTCTCCGAGGGCAAGAAGACCGTGGCTCTGGAGATCATGGAGCAGCTGGACTGGCAGGCGCCGGACTACATCGCCATCTCCGTGGGCGACGGCTGCACCATCGCCGGGCTCTGGAAGGGCCTCAAGGACCTGTACGCCATCGGCTTTATCGACCGCCTTCCCCGCCTGATCTCCGCCCAGGCCGCCGGGTGCTGCCCGCTGAACCGGGCCATTGAGACCGGGGAGGACTGGCGTCCCATGGAGGAAAACACCCTGGCGGATTCCATCGCCGTGGGCGTACCCCGGAACGCGGACAAGGCGCTTTTGGCTATTCGGGAGTCCAATGGTCTGGTGGTCAACGTCTCCGATGAGGAGATTATGGACGCCCAGAAGCTGCTGGGCCGCACCTGCGGCGTCTTCGGCGAGCCGGCGGGCGTCACCGGCACGGCGGGGGTGCGGAAGCTCTGCGAATCCGGCGTTATCGGGAGAGACGACACCGTGGTCAGCGTGGTGACGGGCAACGGCCTCAAGGACGTGGCCAACGCCATCAAGTCCTGCGGTGAGCCCATCTCCATCCCCTCCGACATGGACCGCCTGCTCTCGGCCTTCGCCGAGCGGCAGATCGTCCCGGATTGATCCGCTTTTGGTAATACCTTAGAAATTTGAGGCAAAAAAGCGCCGCATTTCTGCCAAAAACAAGAAAAATTTGATTGTATTTTCCAGCCGATTCCTGTATGATGGTGGTGATGGGAGCGTTCTGCCCCATCTGGTTCCTTTCCACATTTACTTTTAAGGAGGAAAACCAGAATGAAGAAGTTTCTTGCAATCCTGCTGTCCCTGGTGATGGTTTTGAGCCTGGCCGCCTGCGGAGGCGGCAGCGGCGGTGAGACCACCCCGCCCGCCGACAGCAACACCTCTGAGCCCGCCGGCGATCAGGGCAGTGACGCCCCCGAGACCAAGACCGTGAAGGTGGGCCTGATCTGCATCGGCGACGAGAACGACCAGGGCTACACCTACAACTTTATCCGCGGCAAGGAGGCCGCCACCGAGGCCCTGGCCGCCAAGGGCATCACCGTGAAGTGGGTCACCAAGTGGAACATCAAGGAGGATGTGAGCTGCGAGGACGCCAACATCGAGCTGGCGGACGACGGCTGCCAGCTGATCATCAACAACTCCTTCGGCTTTGAGGACCATATGCTCAAGGTGGTGGACGACTATCCCGAGGTGGAGTTTATCGCCTGCACCAACCAGGGCTCCTGGAACGACGGCCGGGACAACACCCACAACGCCTTTGCCAACATCTACGAGGGCCGTTACCTGGCCGGCATTGTGGCGGGCATGAAGCTCCAGCAGATGATCGACGAGGGGACCATCACCGCCGACAAGGCCGTCATCGGGTACGTTGGCGCCTTCTCCTTCGCCGAGGTGGTCTCCGGTTTCACCAGCTACTTCCTGGGCGCCCGGAGCGTGTGCCCCAGCGTGACCATGAAGGTTCAGTTCGTGGGCTCCTGGTCCGACGCCACCGAGGAGGCCAACGCCGCCTCCGCCCTGGCGGACATGGGCTGCGTCATGATCTCCCAGCACTCCGACAACACCACCCCCGCCACCACCGCCCAGAGCAAGGGCGTCTATCACACGGGCTACAACAACGACATGATCTCCGTTGCCCCCGAGGCGTCCCTCATCGGCACCCGGATCAACTGGGCCCCCTACTTTGAGTACGCCATCGAGGCCGTCGCCAACGGTGAGAGCTTCGATCAGGACTGGTGCCACGGCATGGACGAGGGCGCCGTGGTCATGACGGACCTCAACGAGGCCATCGCCGCCCCCGGCACCGCTGAGAAGCTGGCCGAGGTGGAGGAGCAGCTCCGCTCCGGCAAGCTGCAGGTGTTCGACACCAGCACCTTCACCATCCAGGGCGCGAAGCTGGAGAGCGCCTTCGCCCTGGACACCGACGGCGACTTCACCCCCGACTCCGAGGAGGCCGTGTTCGACGGCGCCTTCCACGAGTCCTACTTCCAGTCCGCTCCGTATTTTAACCTGCCTATCGACGGGATCGAGCGGCTGAACGAAGCGTTCGGCTAATTTCAAAACGGCAAAAAGAACTCCATAGGGGCCCCTGCGGGGGCCCCTCTTCTTCTATGGGGCGCTGGCCCTCTGCATCCTGACCACCGCCTCTGCGGACGGTCGGCGGGGGACGCTGTTTGCCGCCCTGGGGACGGCAAAGGCGCTTTCTCTTGAGGTTTTTTTGCTTTGCTTTTATACGGGGGTTGGAGTTTCGCGCCGTGCGCGGCGCGCCCAGGGGCTTTGCCCCTGGACCCCACCGCCCTTTGAAAAGGGCGGCCCTAAACTTTTATCTGCGCTTCGCGCTCTGCCTGCAAGAGCTCTTTCAGAAAGGATGACAGCCTTGGAAAAAACTGTTTGCGCCATTGAACTTCAGGGCATCACCAAACGCTTCGGCGAGGTGGTGGCCAATGACGGCATCGACCTCAAGCTGAACCGGGGGGAGATCCTCTCCCTCCTGGGGGAGAACGGCAGCGGCAAGACCACGCTGATGAATATGCTCTCCGGCATCTACTTCCCCGACGAGGGCCAGATCTTCGTAAACGGCCGGCCCGTCTCCATCCGCTCTCCCAGGGACGCCTTCGCCAACGGCATCGGCATGATCCACCAGCACTATAAGCTGGTGGACGTGTTCACCGCCACGGAGAACATCGTCCTGGGGCTGGAGGAGGGCGGCAGGCTGGACATGAAGTCCGCCGAGGGCAGGGTCCGGGACATCTGCCAGCGGTACGGCTTTGACATCGACCCCGCCCAGAAGATCTACGATATGTCCGTGTCTCAGAAGCAGACGGTGGAGATCGTCAAGGTCCTCTACCGGGGGGCGGAGATTTTGATCCTGGACGAGCCCACCGCCGTCCTCACCCCCCAGGAGACCGACAGACTCTTCGACGTGCTGCGGGCCATGAGGGACGACGGCAAGGCCATCGTCATCATCACCCACAAGCTCCACGAGGTCATGGCCCTCTCCGACAAGGTGGCGGTGCTGCGCAAGGGCAGATACATCGGCACGGTCAACACCGCGGAGACCAGCCCCCAGGCCCTGACGGACATGATGGTGGGCCACGCCGTGACGCTGAACATCCACCGGCCCCAATACGAAACGCCCGTGCCGAGGCTGGAGGTCAAAAACCTCACGTGCCTGGACGGCGAGGGCGTGAAGAGGCTGGACGGCGTCTCCTTCACCGCCATGGGCGGCGAGATTCTGGGCGTGGCCGGCATCGCCGGCTCCGGCCAGCGGGAGCTGCTGGAGGCCATCTCCGGCCTCTATCCCGTCGCCGCCGGGGAGATCACCTACACCCCCGAGGGAAAGGAGCCCTCAAACCTGGTGGGCAGGACCCCCATGCAGATCAAAAAGGCCGGCGTGGCCATGGCCTTCGTCCCCGAGGACCGGCTGGGCATGGGCCTGGTGGGGTCCATGGGCATGACGGGGAACATGATGCTCCGCTCCTGGAAAAAGGGCAAGGGCGTCTTTGTCAACCGCAGGGACCCCAACGCCCTGGCCATGGAGATTTGGAAGGAGCTGGAGGTGGTGACCCCCAGCACTGAGTTCCCCGTCCGCCGGATGTCCGGCGGCAACGTGCAGAAGGTGCTGGTGGGCCGGGAGATCGCCAGCGCCCCCTCGGTCCTCATGACCGCCTACGCCGTGCGGGGACTGGACATCAACACCTCCTACACCATTTACAATCTCCTGACGGAGCAGAAGATGAAGGGCGTGGCGGTGATCTACGTGGGCGAGGACCTGGACGTGCTGCTGGAGCTGTGCGACCGCATTCTGGTGCTCTGCGGCGGACAGGTCAGCGGCGTGGTGGACGCCCGCGCCGCCACCAAGGATCAGATCGGACTGCTGATGACCCGCCTGGGCGGAAAGGAGGGGGCATAGATGAAGGAGAAAAAGACACCTCTGATCCGTCTTGCCAAGCGGGACGGCATGGAGGGCTGGAAGGTCTGGTGCATCCGGTTCGGGTCCATCCTCTTCGCCCTGCTGCTGGGGGCCCTGGTGATGGGCCTGGCGGGGGCCAGCCCCGTCACCGCCTACGGCACCATGATCTCCGGGGCTCTGGGCAAGAAGAGCGCCATCCGGCAGACCATCAAAATCGCCGTCCCATTGCTTGGCTGCGCCCTGGCCATCGCCCCCTGCTTCAAGATGCGCTTCTGGAACATCGGCGCCGAGGGTCAGATCACCGCCGGGGCCGTGGCCGCCAGCTACTTCGCCCTCTTCTGGGCGGACCGGCTGCCCTCCCCTGTGCTGCTGGTCGTCATGGGTCTGGCCGGAGCCGTTGCCGGCGGCGTGTGGGCGCTGATCCCCGCCTTCTTCAAGGCCAGGTGGAACACCAACGAGACGCTGTTTACCCTGATGATGAACTACATCATCATCGGCGTGGTCCGCTGGCTCCAGGGCGGCCCCTGGGAGGGCCGCAAGGGTTCCCAGATCATCCCCCAGTTTGACAAGGCCGCGTGTCTTCCCCGGGTGCTGGGGGTCCACTGCGGCTGGATCATCGTGCTGGTGCTGGTGGTCTTTATGCACGTGTACATGAACCACACCAAGCACGGCTATGAGATCGCCGTCATCGGCGACAGCGTCAACACCGCCCGCTACGCCGGCATGAACGTAGGAAGGGTGATGATGCGCACCATGTTCCTCTCCGGGGCCATCAGCGGCATTGTGGGGTTCATCGTGGCCTCCGGCGCCAACAACACCCTGTACGACGGCGTGGCCGGCGGCGTGGGCTTCACCTCCATCACCGTGGCATGGCTCAGCCAGCTCAACGCCTTCGCCATGGTGGCCATCTCCATGCTGCTGGCGGTTTTGAGCAAGGGCGCGGAGACCCTCCAGACCCGCATGGCGGTGCCCACCTCCATCTCCGACATCATCACCGGCATCCTCCTCTTCTGTATGCTGGGGTGTGAGTTCTTCATCAACTACAAGCTGATCTTCCGGAAAAACAGTCATAAGGAGGCGGCGAAGTCATGAGTAATTTCCTGAGTCTGTTCCTGGCCCTGATCATCGCCGCCATCACCTACGGGACGCCCCTGCTCTTCGGCACCCTGGGGGAGATCCTGACGGAGAAGTCCGGCAACCTGAACCTGGGCGTGGAGGGCATCATGTTCATGGGCGGCGCCCTGGGCCTGGGCGGCGTGTTCTACTACGAGAAGGCGGCGGGCGCCGGGGCCAACGGCTTCATCGCCGTGCTGGTGGGCATCCTGTGCGCCTTTCTGGCGGGGGCCTTTGCCTCGCTGATTTTCAGCTTCCTCACCACCACCCTCCGGGCCAACCAGAACGTCACCGGCCTGGCCCTGTCCATCTTCGGCACCGGCGTGGGCCAGTTCATCGGCGAGTATATGCGGGTCCGGGAGAACGGCTACATCGCCATCGGCAACACTTTGAAGGGCTTCTTCCAGAACTCCCCCTTCCCCGCCTTCCTCCAGAAGATCCCCGCGGTGGGCGGCGTGCTCTTCGGCAACAGCGTGTTTTTCTACCTGGGGCTGATCCTGGCGGCGGGGATGTTCTTCTTCCTGAACCGCACCCGGACGGGCCTCTACCTCCGCTCTGTGGGGGAGTCCCCCGCCACGGCGGACGCGGCGGGCATCAACGTGGAGCGGTATAAGTACCTGTCCACCGTCATCGGCGGCGGCATCTCCGCCGTGGGCGGCATGGTGTACATCATGACCATCGCCGGGTGCGTGTGGAACCACGAGGGCCTCAGCGGCGTGGGCTGGCTGGCGGTGGCCCTGGTCATCTTCTGCATGTGGCGGCCCCTGGCCGCCATCTGGGGCTCCGTGCTCTTCGGCGCGCTGATGATTTTGTACCTCCGGCTGGTGATTCCCTTCATCCCCACCCAGCTCTACAAGATCCTGCCCTATGTGGTGACGGTCATCGTGCTGATTGCCTCCAGCATGCGCAACAACAAGGAAAAGCAGCCCCCCGCCAGCTTAGGGCTTGCCTACTTCCGGGAGGACCGGTAGCGGTCCGTTGAGAACTCCATAGACCTGTGTTCCGAAAACCAAATAATTTTGCGTAAAATTAGTGTGAAAATTCCCGGAGCGCCGCTCCGGGAATTTCTTTGGGCAAAATTCATAGATTGTTCGCAGTTTATTCATGTTTTCGACGGAACAGATGTGTTATGGTAAACCAAATCAAGGAAAACCAGGTGATGCCATGCACCTCCCCGACCCCATCCGCCGCCTGCCTTGGCGGGATCTGAAATACGCCCTGTGGCTGCCCCTCTACCTGCTGCTGTTCCTGGCTCTGGAGCGGATGCCCGTGGGCCGGTACTGGGCCACCCAGCTGCCCGTTGACGCCCATATCCCCTTCTGCGAGTGGTTTGTCATTCCCTACTGCCTGTGGTATCCTCTTTTGGTAATCACGGGGCTGTACCTGCTGTACCGGGACCGGGCCGCCTTCCGGCGGTATATGGTGTTTCTGGGCACCACCTTTTTCCTCAGCGCGCTGGTGTGGCTGCTGGTGCCCAACGGGCAGGACCTGCGTCCGGCGGCCTTTCCCCGGGAAAACCTCCTCACCGCCCTGGTGGCGGGGCTCTACCGCGTGGACACAAACACCAACGTCTTTCCCTCTGTCCATGTGCTGGGGTCCATGGGCGCGGCCCTGGCGGTGTGGGACTGCCGCGCCCTGGAGCGGAGAAAGCGCCTGCGGGCGGGAACGGCGCTGCTGGCCGCGGCCATCTGTCTCTCCACCGTGCTCATCAAGCAGCACTCCGTGCTGGATGCAGTGGGCGGGCTGCTGCTGGGAGCTCTGGCGGCCCGGCCCGTCTACCGGGCCTCTCCGGCCTTCCGCCTCTCCCGGGAGGAGACGGAGCGGAAGACGCCGGCGTACCGGCGGCGGTATCAAAAGCTCCTCAATCGCTTTAACGAATCCTGACGGCCTGGACGGACAGCGAACAGCCCCGCCCGTTGGAACTCCAACGGGCGGGGCTTCTTGCGCCGTTTGAAATATCAGGTCTCAAAGTGCTCCACGATGTCCACCAGCTCCGCACCGATGCGCTTCTGGGCCTCTTTGGTGCCCGCGCCGATGTGGGGCGTGCAGGAGACGGCGGGATGCTGGGCCAGGGCCCAGTTGGGGTCCTTCTCGCTCATCCACACGTCCAGGCCCGCCGCCCGGACCTTGCCGCTGTTCAGGGCGTCCAGGAGGGCGGCCTCGTCCACGTTGCTGCCCCGGGAGACGTTGATGATCACCACGCCGTCCTTCATCTTCCCCAGGGACTCCGCGTCCACCAGGGCCCTGTCGCCGCCGGGGGCGCAGAGGACGATGATGTCGGACCCGGTCAGCAGCTCGTCCATGGAGACGAATTTCATGGTCTCGCACTCGCAGCCCTCGGGCTTGCTCCGGTGGACGGTGGAGAGGACCTTCATGCCCAGGGCCTGGCCCTTTTTGCCCACCATCTGCCCGATGCGGCCGTAGCCGATGACGCCCATGGTCTTGCCCTCCAGCTCAAAGCCCTTGGAGTAGGCCTTCTTCTCCCATTTGTTCTCCCGCATGGTGTGGCCTGCGATGGAGATGTTCCGGGCGCAGGAGAACAGCAGCGCCATGGCCAGCTCCGCCACGGCGTTGGAGGAGGCCCGGGGGGTGTTGCGCACGGCGATGCCCGCGCTCTCCGCGTACTTCACGGCGATGTTGTCCACGCCCACGCCGGCCCGGATGATGAGCTTCAGGCGGCTGTCCCTGGCGGCGTCGATCTGGGGCTCCTTGATCTTGGTGGCGGAGCGGATGATCACCGCGTCAAAGTCCCGCAGGGCTGCCCCCAGGGCGTCGGGCTCGTAGAACTGCTCCACCACCTCATATCCGTCCGCCCGGAGCTTCTCCACGGCGGAGGCGTCCATTCCGTCGGTGACCAGAACTCGCTTTAACATAATTAAGTACCCCTTTCATTCGTTCTCGGTGCACCCCAGGGGCACCGACAGCGCAAGGGTGAACCGCCCATTGGGGGATGGGCGTGCTGCCGGGGGAGACGGGCCGCCGAGGGCGGCGGCCCCTGCGGTTGGAAACATCCCGCGGGGGACGGCCCCCTGGCCGTCCCGTCCGCCGGTTCCAGCCGGATTCTCAGGCGTGCTCCGCCTCGTACTTCCTGAGGAAGTCCACCAGGGCCTCCACGCCCTCTCTGGGCATGGCGTTGTAGATGGACGCCCGGAGGCCGCCCACGCTCTTGTGGCCCTTGAGGTTGTCAAAGCCCGCCGCCTTGGAAGCGGCCACCACGTCGGCGTCCTGGTCCTTGCTGGGGGTGACGAAGGGCACGTTCATGAGGGAGCGGTCCTCCTTCACCACGGCGCCGGTGAAGAGCCTGCTGGCGTCCAGGAAGTCGTAGAGGATCTTCGCCTTCTCCTCGTTCCGCTTCGCCATGGCCTCCAGGCCGCCGTTATCCAGCAGATACTTGAAGACCTTGCCGCAGCAGTAGATGGCCCAGCAGTTGGGGGTGTTGTACAGGGAGTCGTTGTCGGCGTGGGTCTTGTAGCTCATGTAGGTGGGCACAAACTTGGGCAGGTCGTCCCGCAGCAGGTCCTCCCGGATGATGACCACCGCCATGCCGGCGGGGCCCACGTTCTTCTGCACGCCGGCCCAGATCAGGCCGTACTTCGAAACGTCGCAGGGCCGGGAGAGGAACATGGAGGACTGGTCGGACACCAGGACCTTGCCCTTGGTGTTGGGCAGGTGGAAGTAGGTGGTGCCGTTGATGGTCTCGTTCTCGCAGATGTAGACGTAGTCCGTGTTCTCCGGAATGTCCAGGTCGGAGCAGTCGGGGATGTAGGAGAAGTTCTTGTCGGCGGAGGAGGCCGCGATCCTCACCTCGCCGTACTTCTTCGCCTCGTTGATGGCCTTCTTGGACCAGGCGCCGGTCTCCACGTAGCAGGCTGTCCCGTTTTTCATCAGGTTCATGGGGACCATGGCGAACTGCACCGTGCCGCCGCCCTGGACGAAGAGGACCTTGTAGTTGTCGGGGATGCCCATGAGTTTCCGGAGGTCGGCCTCGGCCTCGTCCCGGATCTGCTGAAACACCTTGGAGCGGTGGCTCATCTCCATGACGCACATGCCGCTGCCCCGGTAGTTCAGCATCTCGGCGGCGATTTCCTCAAGGACCGGCTCCGGCATCATGGCCGGACCTGCGGAGAAGTTATACGTGCGGTTGTATTTCATACTGCGTTCCTCCAGACTTCAAAATAGATAGTTCCCATGTCCTCGGTCAAAATAACCGAAATCTATCATTCAGTATATCATAAATTTAAAAATATTCAACAGAAAAATGGTCAACCTTATAAAAATTTTTCTAACTGTTAGAAAGATTTTCAGATTCGGCGGCGGCAGGCGGCCTGGGGCCGCCCTGCCGGAATCTCCGGCCCGGGCTTTCAGCACCGGCCGCTTGGGAGAGAGCCTTTCCAATGGCCGTACCGCTTGAAGCCGGAGCGGAACTGTGGTAAAATGGGTCAAACGAAAAAGCGAGGTCATTCTATGAACGAACAGAAAAAGGGCCGCTTCCTGGCCCTGGAGGGCATCGACGGTTCCGGAAAGAGCACCCAGCTCCAGCTGCTGCTGGAGCGCCTCCGGGAACGGGGCGTCCAGTGCCGCGGCACCCAGGAGCCCTCCGACGGCCCTGTGGGAGCCATGCTCCGGCAGATTCTCACCGGGCGGATGGCGGCGGACGGACGGGTCATCGCGGGGCTCTTCACCGCCGACCGGCTGGACCACCTGGTGAACCCCCGGGACGGGATCTTACGGCAGGTGCGAAGCGGCGTCACCGTGGTGACGGACCGGTACTACTTCTCCTCCTACGCCTACCAGGGCGTGGAGGTGGATCTGGACTGGCTTATCCAGAGCAACCGCCTCAGCGCGGAGCTGCTGCGGCCCGACGCCACCATCTTTTTAGACGTGCCCGTCTCCCGGGCGCTGGAGCGGATCGGCCGGAACCGGTCCCACACGGAGCTCTTTGAGAGGGAGGACCGTCTCACCGCCACCCGGGAGAAGTACCTGGAGGCCTTCCAGCGGCTGCGGGACACGGAGACCGTGCTGACCGTGGACGCGGACGCGGACGCGGAGACCGTGGCGGAGCGGGTCTGGGCCGCCGCCGCCCATCTGTTTGACTAGAGCAGCGTCCCCCCGGAAGCGGCTGCTTCCGGGGGGACGCTTTCACTGCGCGCCGGCGGGGGCGGGCTCCTCTTCCGCCTGGGGGAGGGCCTTCTTCCGGCGGCGGAAAATGTGGCTCAAATCGTCGATGACGGAGTAGAACACGGGGGTGAACACCAGCGTGATCACGGTGGAGATCACCATGCCGCTGATCATCACCACGCCCATGTCGCTCATCAGCTCGTTGGTCTCGCCGATTCCCGCGGCCATGGGCACCATGGCCAGCACCGTGGTGAGGGTGGTCATCATGATGGGGCGGATGCGCAGGGGACAGGCGTTGAGAATGGCGGTCTCCCGCGTTTCCCCCATCTCCCGGCGGATCTTGATGTACTCCACCAGGATGATGGAGTTGTTGACCACCGTGCCCGCCAGCATGATGAGGGCCACCAGGGAGATGATGGAGAGGTCCTTTCCGCACAGGGGCAGGGCGAAGAGGGCCCCAGCGAAGGCCACCGGCAGGATCATCATGACGATCACCGGCATCAGGAAGGACTCGAACTGGGCTGCCAGCACGAAATACACCAGGCCCAGGGCCACCAGCAGGGCCAGCAGCAGGTCGGAGAAGCTCTCTATCATGCTCTCATAGCTGCCGCTGATCTCCGCGGTATATCCCTCCGGCATCTGGTAGTCCGCCAGAATGGCCCGGATCTCTCGGGTCATGGCGGTGGTGTCGCCGCTGAGGGTGGAGCCGGTGACCCGCACCTGCCGGGACTGGTTCACCCGGGAGATGCTCTGGGGCTCCTGGACCACGGACACATCCGCCACGGAGCCCAGGGGCACCGTGCCGCCCAGGGCGGTGGTAACGGGCATGGAGCGCAGGGCGTCCAGGCTCTCCTTGGCGCTGCCGTCGCCCCGGACCACCACGTCCAGCTCCCGGTTGGAGATCATGACGGTGGTGGCGGTGCTGCCCGTCAGCTCCGAGCGGACCGCCATGCCGATGGAGGCCGCGGTGAGTCCGTACTGGGCCGCCGCCTCCCGGTTCACGGTGACCTTCACCTGGGGCACCTGCTCCGCCAGGGACGACTGCACGTCGATGGCGTCCGGCAGCCGGGCGATTCGGGCCGCCAGGTCGTCGGCGATCATGGAGAGCGTGGCGTAGTCCACGCCGGTGATGTCCAGGCTGATGTCGCTGCCGCCCATCATGCCCATGGTGCTGGAGGCGTCCACGGTGATCTCGCATCCGGCGATGTCCTGCAGCAGGGGGCGCAGGCCGTCGGCGATGTCGAAGCTGCTGCGGCTGCGCTGGCCCTTGCTGGTCAGGTTCAGCATCAGGGTGACGGACTCGTCCTGGGCGATGTAGTACAGCTCCTCCAGCTCCGGAATCTCCTCCCGGGCGATGGCGGAGATGCGGTCCGCGATGGCGGCGGACTCCTCCATCTCCGACCCGATGGGCATGGAGACGCTGACGGTGACCTGCCCCTGGTCCATGTCCGGCATCAGCACCATGGTGGTGGCGAAGACCGGCACGGCGAAGACAATCACCAGCGCCGCAGAGGCCAGCATCCCGGCCTTGAGGTGGTGGACGAAGTAGTCCAGGGTCCGCAGGTAGAACGCGTAGAGCCGTTTGATCCAGCCGCCGATTCTGGCCAGGACGGCGTTCGGCGTTTTCTCCGCCTGTCTCAGCCGCTGGCGGCGGACCTTCTCCTCGTCCAGCAGCATGTAGCACAGAAGGGGCACCAGGGCCAGGGCGATGACCAGGGAGGCGAAAATCAGCGAGGCGATGGTGAGGCAGAAGTCCCGGAACATCATGCCCGCGAGGCCCGTCACCATCCCCAGGGGGACGAACACCGCCAGGGTGGTGAGGGTGGAGGCCAGCACGGAGGTGGTGACCTCTTTGGTGCCGTCCACGCAGGCGCTCATGCGGTCGCGGCCCTCGGCGGCGAAGCGGTAGATGTTCTCCAGCACCACGATGGAGTTGTCCACGATCATGCCCACGCCCATGGCCACGCCGCCCAGGGTCATCATGTTCAGCGTCAGATCCATGGCATTCATCAGGATGAACACCGTCAGGATGCACACGGGCATGGACACCACGATGGTCATGGTGGCGCCGCCCCGGCGCAGGAAGAGGAACACCACCACGGCGGCCAGCAGCACGCCCTGGAGGATGTTCTGGAAGGCGGCGCTGACGGACATGTCGATGTACTCCGCCGCGCTGTAGGGCACGCTGTACACGATGGAGGGATTCTCCTCCCGGAGTTCCGCCAGGCGCTTTTCCACGGCCTTGGCGGCGGCGGCCTCGTTGGCGCCGGACTGCTTGGAGATCTGGAGAACCACGCAGGCGGTGCCGTCCACCTTGGCGGAGGCGTCGGAGGCCTCCGTCTCCAGAGCCACGTCCGCCACCTCGCTGAGGCGGATCACGCCGCCGGTGGGCAGGGTGAGGAGCATATTGGCCACGTCCTCCACGGACTGGAACTTGGCGTCGGTGCTGACGGTGAGGGTCTTGGAGCCGTTCTCCATGCTGCCGCCGGGGTAGAGCAGGTTCTGCCCCGCCAGGAACTGGGAGACCTGAGCGGTGGAGAGCCCCAGGCCGGCGGCCCGGGTGGCGTCCAGCTCCACGGCGATCTTCTGGGTCACGCCGCCGTTGACCGTCACCTGGGCCACGCCGTCGATGCGCTCCAGGGCCGGGGCCACGGTGTCCTCCGCCAGGGCCTGGAGCTCCGCCAGATCGTCCCCCGCCAGGGCCACCATGGCCGTGGGCATCAGCTCGCTGAGGTTCAGGTTCACGATGACGGGGTCGATGGCGTCCTCCGGCAGGCTCAGCCGGTCAAACTGCTCCCGCAGCTTGGTGGCGGCGATGTCCAGATCCGTGCCCTCCACATAGGTGATCTGGAGCTGGCACATGCTGTCGGCGGAGGTGGAGGAGACCTCGTCCACGCCGGAGACCGACATGACGGCGGACTCCAGGGGGCGGGTGATCAGCTCCTCGATGTCGCTGGGGTTGGCCCCGTTGTAGTAGCAGACCACCATGGCCATGGGGGCCTCCATCTCCGGCATCAGGGCCATCTGCAGCTGGGTGGCAAACACCAGGCCGAACACGGTGATCATGATCACCGCCAGGAGGGTGGCCACCTTATGCTGGATACAGAACTTTGAAACACTCATGGGGCCTTAACCCTCCCCGGAGACCACCCGGACGGGGTCCCCCTCGTGGAGGTAGGCCTGGCCCACGGTCACCAGCTGCTGCCCCGCCGCAAGGCCGCTGGTCACCTCGGTGACGCCGTTGCCGGTGAGGCCGGTGGTGACCTCCACATACCGGGCGGTCCCGTCCTCCACCACGTAGGCGTACTGCACGCCGCCGCTGGTGAGGATGGACTCCGTGGGCACCACCACGGCGTTCTGGGAGACGTCGGTGAAGAAGGTCACGTCGGCGAACATGCCGGAGAGCAGCCCTCCCACGTCCGCCGGGACGGTGAGGGTGACGGTGTAGAGCCGGGTCTGCACATTGGCCGCCTGCTCCACGGAACGGATGACGGCGGAGAAGCTCTCGTCCACGGCGCTGACGTACACGTCCGCCTGGGCGCCGATGGTGATCTTGGGCACCAGGGCCTCGGACACGGAGACGGAGACCTTCATCTGGTCCGGCCCGTCGATCACCGCCAGGGGCATGGAGTTGGAGATGAAGCTGTTCTCCACGGCGCTCATGGTCACCAGCGTCCCCGCCATGGGGGCGATGACGTTGCCGTCGGCGTCCACGTTCTCCAGGGCGGTGTCCAGCTGCTCCAGGCCGGACTTGGCGCTCTGGATGCCGGACTCCAGCTGGGTGAGGGCGGAGTTCCGCCCCGCCACGGCGTTGGAGTAGTTCAGCTCCGCCTGGTCCACCTCCAGCTGGGAGGCGGCGCCGATCTCGAAGAGGGCCCGGGTGTTGCTCACATTGTCCGCCGCCAGCTGGACCTGTTTGTCCAGAACGGCCTTCTGGTCGTTGTAGCTCTGGACGGCGCCGTTGTAGCCGATGCGGGCGGCGTTGTAGTTGGCCAGGGCGCTGCCCAGCTCCAGCGTGCAGAGGATGTCCCCGGCCTCCACCTGGTCGCCGGCCTCGAAGTACACGGCGGTGCACTTGGCGGTGGAGGCGATCATGATGACGGTCTCGTTGTCCGCGGAGATCTTGCCGGAGACCCTGTTCTCCGCGGCGATGGTGTCCTGGACCACGGTCTCCACCTGGACGGCGACACCCGCCGCCTCCGGATTTTCGTCCCCGTCCCGCGCCGCCTCCCCGCCGCAGGCGGTCAGGGCCAGCGCCAGGGCCAGCGCCGGCAGAAGCGCGGCGGTTTTTCTCGATCTGCTCATGGATGTCCTCCTCAATTCAGGATGCCGTGCTGAACGGCCCAGCAGTAGGTGTTGTAGGTGGAAAACAGGTCTCCCGCGGCGGAGCGGACCTTCTCCTCCGCCTCTCGCAGGTCGTCTCCCGCCGTCAGCAGGGCGTTGCGGGAGATGGTCCCCTGCTGGAATTTCAGCTCCGAGGCGGCGTAGGACGACTGCTCACAGGCGAGAGACACCTTGGCGGCCTCCCAGATCTGGTGGTAGTCCCCCACCTGGGCGTAGAGGGTGCGGAATTTCAGCTCGTAGTTCTGCACGGTGTTGTTGTATGTATACTGGGCCGCCTGCCAGGTGCGCTTGGCGTTGCGGTACTCCATCTGTTTTTCGCTGTAGGCCCAGTTGTCGGCGTCCTCCTTGTACTGGTCCCGGGCGTCCTCCAGGGTCTTCTCCGCGTCGTAGAGCTCGTAGCTCCGCTCCTTGGCGGCGGCCAGGTCCCTTTCCAGGTCCATCTCCGCCAGCTGCTCCGCCGTCACCTCCGGCAGGGGGCCCAGGGCGATCTCCCCGGTCTGTTCCGCGCCGATGAGCATCTCCAGCTGGAGCTTGTAGTTTTTCACGTTCATCCCCAGGGTGGCCAGGCCGCTCTCCAGGGCGGTCCGGCCGGACTTCACCTCCGCGAGCTGCATGGCGGAGATCTGGCCCAGCTGGTACCGCAGCTCCATCTCCTCCACGGTGCGGTCCAATCCCTCCAGCTGCCGCCGGAGAGCGGCTTCCTGGCCCTCCATGGACGTCAGGGCCGCGTACAGCGACTCCCCCGCCATGACGATCTGGTCCTGGAGGTTGTTCAGCTGGCGGACCACGTCGGCGTTGTCCTTCTGCATGTCGCCGTCCACGATGGCGTCGAACTGCTCCCGCACGGCGTCATAGGCCCGGTCCAGCTGGTCATAGGTGCTGTGGTACTCATAGTCGCTGTAAGTGACGCCGGAGCCCGGAATCTGGCTCAGGGAGCGCATGGCGCTGGAGGCCTGTACCAGCCCCCACTGAGCCTGGGCAAGGTCGTTGAGCTGGTGCCAGAGCTTGTCGTAGAGCTTGTCGTAATCAATGTCCTCGATGGACAGCACGCTCTGCTCCAGGGCCAGAAGCTGAAGGTTGTTCTCCCGCATCCGGCGCTCCACATTGGCAAAGCTCACCTCTCCCAGGGGGTCCGGCTGGATGGTGACGTTCTCCGCCAGGTCCGGTCCCGCCGGGGTGGGGACGGGTTCCTCCGCAGCCTCTTCCTCTCCGGCGGCCTCCCCGTCTCCGGCGGCGCTCTCTCCCTCCGGGACGGGCTCCGCCGTCTCCGCGGACTCCGCCGGGGCGGCGCGCTCCTCCGCCAGGGCGGACACGGCGCACACCGACGCCAGCACCGCCAGCGCCAGCAGAAGGGCAATGACTCTTTGTCTCATACCTGCTTCCTCCTATGCTCTTTCCACGGGCACATGCCTCTCTGGCAGGCCCCGTCTCTGATGATCTCCAGCTGCTCCTCCATCTCCCGCCGCCGCTCGTCCCGCCGCTCCGGGCAGGTCAGGCTGTCCATGACGGCGGGCACCATGACCATGGAGGTCAGCAGCACGGTGCTGCGCACAAAGGCGGGGTCCTTCCTCCGCAGCGCCGAGAGGTCGATTTTCTCCATCAGGGGCGCGGCGGAGATGTCCGGGTCTCCGATGATCAGCCGCTTGAGATCCATGCCCGGATTCAGCCGGATCACCTGGATGAACCGGTCCCGCAGCTGCCCGGGGTCCATCTCCCGGCTGATGCAGTCATAGGCCGCCAGCTGCATCCGGAAAATATCGCCGCCGTTCTCCGCCAGCAGCCGGGCGAAGAGCTGGACAAACTGCTCCCGCACGGCCTGGAGAAGATAGGCGAACAGATCCTCCTTATCGGTGAAGTACTGGTAAAAGCTCCCCCGGGGAATTCCCGCGTGCCGGACGATCTGATTGATGGAGGCGTCGGCGAATTTCACCCGTGTAAATTCGCCCCAGGCCGCTTCCAGGAAGCGGCCCCGCTTCTCCTCCGGCAGGCGGAGGAACGTCTCCGTACACATATGCTCCCTCCTCCCAGGAAATGACACTTTGTCACTTTATGACAGATTGTCACTGATTATACACGGGGGGCGGCAAGCTGTCAATCCCATTTTCCGGGGAGATCTGTTAAGATTTCGTGAATTCGGAGACACACAAAAGGAGGGCCGCCTTTGCAGGCGGCCCTCCTTTTGGTTATCCCTTTAAAATATCCGTATTTCGATATTGGATGGCCTCCGCCAGATGGGCGGCTCCGATGTCCGCCTCCCCCTCCAGGTCCGCGATGGTGCGGGCCACCCGCAGCACCCGGTCGTGGGACCGGGCCGTGAGGCCCAGGCGCTCAAAGGCGGCCTTCAGGAGCTTTTCCCCCGCTGTGTCCAGCCGGCAGAACGCCCCCACCATGGCCGGGGACATCCGGGCGTTGCAGGTGATGTCCGTCCCGGCGAACCGACGGGCCTGGAGGGCCCGGGCCGCCTCCGCCCGGGCCTTTACCGCGGCGGAGGGCTCCGGCGTCTCCCGGCGGCGCATGGCCTCGTACTCCACAGAGGGGACGGTGACGTGGAGGTCGATACGGTCCAGCAGGGGGCCGGAGATCTTCTCCACGTATTTGGCCACCTCCCGGTCCGTGCAGGTGCAGCGCCGGTCGGGGTGCCCCCGCCAGCCGCAGCGGCAGGGATTCATGGCGCACACCAGCTGGAACCGGGCGGGGAGACGCAGGGTGCCCCCTACCCGGGCCACGGTGACCTCCCCGTCCTCCAGGGGCTGGCGCAGGGCCTCCAGCACGTCCCGGCGGAACTCCGGCAGCTCGTCCAGAAACAGCACGCCGTTGTGGGCCAGGGAGATCTCCCCGGGCCGCAGGTTGGGCCCGCCCCCCGCCAGGGCGGGGGCGGAGGTGGTGTGGTGGGGCGCGCGGAAGGGCCGGCGGACCAGCAGGGGCCGCCGGGGGTCCATCATACCCGCCACGGACCAGATGGCGGAGGTGGCCAACGCCTCCGCCCGGCTCAGGTCCGGCAGGATGGAGGGCAGGCGCTTTGCCAGCATGGACTTGCCCGCCCCGGGGGAGCCGATCATCAGCAGGTTGTGGCCGCCGGCGGCGGCGATCTCCAGCGCCCGCTTCACGTTCTCCTGGCCCATCACGTCCCGCAGGTCCGGCAGGGCGTCCTCGTCTCCCGGGGGCTCCCAGACCGGGGCGGGGGAGAGGGGCGCCTGGCCCCGGAGGTGGGCCGCCAGGGACCGGACGTCCGCCACGCCGTAGACCGTCAATCCTCCGGCCAATGTGGCCTCGGCGGCGTTCTCCGCCGGGACGAACAGCTGCCGGATGCCGCTCTCCCGGGCCCGCAGGGCCATGGGCAGCACGCCGTGGACGCCCCGCACCGCCCCGGTGAGGGACAGCTCCCCCAGGAAGGCCGCGTCCGGCGGCGGGGGCGGCAGCTCCCCGGCGGCGGCCAGGATTCCCACAAAGATGGGCAGGTCGTAAAAGGTCCCCGCCTTCTTTTGACCCGCGGGGGCCAGGTTTACCGTGATGCGGCTGACGGGGAATTTGGCGCCGCAGTTCTTCACCGCCGCCCGCACCCGCTCCCGGGCCTCCCGCACGGCGGTGTCCGGCAGGCCCACCACGTCAAAGGCGGGCAGGCCGCCGGAGAGAAAGCACTCCGCGCTGACCTCATATCCGGATATTCCATTCAGCCCCAGGGACCGCACGCTCACCACCATGGAAGAGGCACCTCCCGTTCCAGTTTTTCACCACTATATCACAAACCTGTTTCCATGGGAAACACTTTTTGAAAAAGTGCCAAAAAAACCAGGGACGTTTTGTCCCATCCGCAGAAAAGGGAAATTCTTGTGCAAAAAATAACAAAGTGCCAGTTTACAGCCCAGACAACCTGTGATATAATGGCGGCGCATGAGGCTTCGGGGGGTGACCGCCCCGGGGTCCGTGTGTCTGGTAAAATGCTGCCGCAGGGCAGCGATTTATAGGAGGTAAGTGTTTATGGCAAGAAAGTTCAAGTCCATGGACGGTAACAACGCGGCCGCGTATGTCAGTTACGCGTTTACCGAAGTGGCGGGGATCTATCCCATTACCCCGTCCTCTCCCATGGCGGACCTGGTGGACCAGTGGGCTGCCGCCGGTCAGAAGAACATCTTCGGCACCACCGTGAAGGTGTGCGAGATGCAGTCCGAGGCCGGCGCCTCCGGCACGGTCCACGGTTCCCTGGCGGCTGGTGCCCTGACCACCACCTACACCGCGTCCCAGGGTCTGCTGCTGATGATCCCCAATATGTACAAGATCGCCGGTGAGCTGCTGCCCTGCGTGTTCCACGTGTCCGCCCGCACCGTGTCCAGCCATGCGCTGAACATCTTCGGCGACCACTCCGACGTCATGGCCTGCCGTCAGACCGGCTTCGCCATGCTGGCCGAGGGCAACGTCCAGGAGGTCATGGACCTGGCTCCCGTGGCCCATCTGGCCGCCATCGAGGGCCGCGTTCCCTTCCTGAACTTCTTCGACGGCTTCCGGACCTCCCACGAGATCCAGAAGGTGGCCGTGTGGGATTACGAGGACCTCAAGGAGATGTGCGACATGGAGGCCGTGGACGCCTTCCGCAAGCACGCCCTGAATCCCGAGCGCCCCAACATGCGGGGCTCCCACGAGAACGGCGACATCTTCTTCCAGCACCGTGAGGCCTGCAACCCCTACTACGACGCCCTGCCCGACGTGGTGGAGAAGTACATGGGCAAGATCAACGCGAAGCTGGGCACCGACTATCAGCTCTTCAACTACTACGGTGCCGCCGACGCCGACCGCGTGATCATCGCCATGGGTTCCATCTGCGACGTGGCCGAGGAGGTCATCGACTACATGAATGCCCACGGCGAGAAGGTGGGCCTCATCAAGGTCCGCCTGTACCGCCCCTTCCGGGCCGACAAGCTCATCGCCGCCATCCCCGCGGCCTGCAAGAAGATCGCCGTGCTGGACCGCACCAAGGAGCCCGGCTCCCAGGGCGAGCCTCTGTACATGGATGTGGTCACCGCCCTGGCCAACGCCGGGAAGAACGACATCGTCGTCACCGGCGGCCGCTACGGCCTGGGCAGCAAGGACACCCCGCCCCGCAGCGTCTTCGCCGTGTATGAGGAGCTGAAGAAGGACGCTCCCAAGCGCCAGTTCACCATCGGCATCGTGGACGACGTGACCCACCTCTCTCTCGAGGAGCACAAGGCCCCCAACACCGCGGCGGCCGGCACCATCGAGTGCAAGTTCTGGGGTCTGGGCGGCGACGGCACCGTGGGCGCCAACAAGAACTCCATCAAGATCATCGGCGACCACACCGACAAGTACGTCCAGGCGTACTTCCAGTACGACTCCAAGAAGACCGGCGGCGTCACCGTCAGCCACCTGCGCTTCGGCGACAAGCCCATCCGGGCCCCCTACTATATCAACAAGGCCGACTTCGTGGCCTGCCACGTGCCCGCTTACATCATCAAGGCCTTCCCCATGGTCCGCGACGTGAAGCCCGGCGGCACCTTCCTCATCAACTGCCAGTGGTCTGACGAGGAGATCAACAAGCACATGCCCGCCGTGGCCAAGCGTTACATCGCCGAGAACAACATCCAGGTCTACACCATCAACGCCATCGACCTGGCCAAGGAGATCGGCATGGGCAAGCGCACCAACACCATCCTCCAGTCCGCCTTCTTCTCCCTGGCGAAGGTCATGCCCGAGGCCGAGGCCATCGGCTACATGAAGGACGCCGCCACCCACTCCTACCTGAAGAAGGGCCAGGACATTGTGGACATGAACCACAAGGCCATCGACGCCGGCGCCACCGCCTACAAGAAGTTCGAGGTGCCTGCCGACTGGGCCACCGCCACTGACGCCCCCGACGCCACCGTGCTGGAGGGCCGTCCGGAGCTGGTGGAGCAGGTGAAGACCATCCTGAACCCCGTGGGCAAGATGGATGGCGACAGCCTGCCCGTCTCCGCCTTCGTCAAGCACGTGGACGGCCAGTTCCAGCTGGGCGCCGCCGCCTATGAGAAGCGCGGCGTGGCCGTCACCGTCCCCAACTGGGACTCCACCAAGTGCATCCAGTGCAACAACTGCGCCTATGTCTGCCCCCACGCCACCATCCGTCCCTACGCGCTGACGGAGGAGGAGGCCAAGAACGCCCCCGCCGCCGCCAAGATCGTGGACATCAAGGCCGGCAAGGGCAAGGGCGTGTACAAGTACACCATGGCCGTCAGTCCTCTGGACTGCATGGGCTGCGGCGTGTGCGTGGGCGTGTGCCCGGTGGGCGCGCTGTCCATGCAGCCCCAGGAGCAGGAGAGCGCCCAGCAGGATGTCTTCAATTACTGCGTGTCCAAGGTCGAGGAGAAGAAGGATATGCAGGACGCCACCGTCAAGGGCAGCCAGTTCCGCAAGCCGCTGCTTGAGTTCTCCGGCTCCTGCGCCGGCTGCGCCGAGACCAGCTACGCCCGGCTCATCACCCAGCTCTTCGGCGACCGGATGTATATCTCCAACGCCACCGGCTGCTCCTCCATCTGGGGCGGACCGGCTGCCACCTCTCCCTACACCGTCAACAAGGACGGCCACGGCCCCGCCTGGTCCAACTCCCTGTTCGAGGACAACGCCGAGCACGGCCTGGGCATGTATCTGGGCCATCAGGCCACCCGCAACCGCCTGGCGGACCTGACGAAACAGCTGATCGCCGTGGAGTGGGCCGTTCCCGAGGTGAAGGCCGCCGCGCAGAAGTGGCTGGACACCATGAACGACAGCGCCGCCAACGGCGAGGCCGCCAAGGCGTACGTCGCCGCTCTGGAACAGAGCATCTGCACCATTGACGAGGTGGTTGCCATGGCCTCCAGCGAGAAGGCCAAGGAGATCTTTGGCGACAAGGCCCCCGCCATGGCCGCCCACGCCCAGGAGCTGAAGGCCAGCGGCGCGAAGTTCTGCGACTGCGACGCCTGCAGGCTGGTGGCTGAGATCCTCAAGGACAAGGAGTTCCTGTCCAAGAAGTCCTTCTGGATCTTCGGCGGCGACGGCTGGGCCTACGACATCGGCTTCGGCGGCGTGGACCACGTCCTGGCCTCCGGCAACGACGTGAACATCTTCGTCTTCGACACTGAGGTGTACTCCAACACCGGCGGCCAGGCCTCCAAGGCCTCCAACATCGGCCAGGTGGCCCAGTTCGCCGCGGCCGGCAAGGAGATCAAGAAGAAGTCCCTGGCGGAGATCGCCATGAGCTACGGCTATATCTACGTGGCCCAGGTGGCCATGGGCGCCAACCCCGCCCAGACCCTCAAGGCCATCCAGGAGGCCGAGGCCTATCCCGGCCCGTCCCTGGTCATCGGCTACTCCCCCTGCGAGATGCACAGCATCAAGGGCGGCATGATGAACTGCCAGGCCGAGATGAAGAAGGCCGTGGAGTGCGGCTACTGGAACCTGTTCC
>CAMNRF010000005.1 GCA_946551795.1 uncultured Oscillibacter sp. | reverse complement strand
CCCAGATCTGCAGCAAAGTATGGGCCTCGATTCCAAACCGGCGGCCTGCTTCACTGTAACTCAGCCCTTCCGTACGCATGGTTGTGAGTTTTCAGAAAGACAGAGAAATGGTGACGGGTGGGGATTTGTTTATGAAAAAAGGCGGGAAAATCCGAAAAACGCCCTAATATCAAGGTATTCCATGCAATACAAGCGGGAAATCGTGAAAGAAGTTGTAACCTTGTGAAAACAAGATTGCAATTTCTTTTTTTGTTTTTTTGGCCTTGGATGGCCTCCAGGCGGGGAACCGGGCCGAGGTTTTAAGGGGGCCTTTTAAGAGCGTTTAAGAGCGGGGGCGCATGGCTGGCGGGCAAGGCGTGGAAATGCCGTATTTTCAACGGTTTCGGGGCTTTTAAGGAACGTAAAAGAACCGTTTAAGAGGGGGCGCACAACAGGGCGCATTGGTATCTCTTAAACGGTTCTTTTTTGTTGTTTGAAAGGCCGGACCCCGCAACTAACCGCGCAACCAGCACGGCAGGCCGCGCAACCAACGAAAAAACCGCTATTTTCAACGGTTTTACGGAGAGGGCCTTTATTGGAGGCACACCACCTCAAACCAGGGCAGGTTGCGCACCATGTCCCCGTAAAAGGTATTACGTAACACGGAATTATCTTCCATATTTAAGACAAAACTGGCGCGGGCGTTTAAGATACAAGCGTACTCAATAACGGAAAAAATAAAGGCTCATTTTTCTTCGCCAGCAAGGTGTTCTACAGCGGCGGCGACATCATGGAGCATAGATAGGGCCGTCATCCTTTTGGCGGTGTCTTTCAATTCCAGCACATAGCGAAGCTGCACCAGGATGTCAAAGGTCAGCTTCTGCTCCTGAGCGGGGCAGCCCTTTAGCACGTCATTCAGCCCGCTGATCTGCGCTGGAAGGCTTTCCCGCACAGCCTCCATAATTTCGGGATCGTCCCACTGATGAGCGGAAGTTACACCAGCATCATTTAGCAATTCACATGGGTTGACGCTAAAGATTTGGCTCAATTTTAACAGCATTCGGGAGGATGGAGTTGTTATACCCCGCTCCCATTGGCTGACAGCTGTTTGATTTACAGCTAAAAGTTCTGCCAGGTTTTGTTGTGACAGCCCTTTTTCCTTGCGAAGTTTCCGTAAAGAATTCAAGGCAGACACCTCCTTATATTTCATTATAGGAGTTGTACTAATAAAACGCAACAAAAAATTTTAGTAGATTACTACTTGACAAAATAGGAGTTTGGCTTATAATAGTAGTAAACTACTGAAAGGAGGCGCGTAAATGGGACTTCGCACGTTAAGGAAAGAAAAGGGGCTTACCCAAGTGCAGCTGGCACAAATGGTTCATGTTGACCAGACGGCCATCAGTCAATGGGAACGAGGCATTGCGCAGCCACGGTTAAGGAATTGCCTCCAGTTAGCGCAAATCCTGGAATGTAGCATCGAAGATATTTTTACCGAAACGAAAGGAGCCTAAACCATGAACGAGTTAGTAATCCAAAATGCGCTGGAAATGATCCTGGATGGAGATTGCGACGTAAGCGACACCGCTTTCGAGGAATTGGTCAGTGTAACTACTTTCGCGGATGCGGGGATGATGAGCCGTGACAATGGCCTGGTGCTTCGGATGTCCGATGGAAGCGAGTTCCAGCTTTGTATCGTTAAAAGCAGGTAACAGCCGAAACGGCCTGCGGGCCGTCGCCAGGAGCCGCCCCACCTGGCCTGATGATGGCAGGGCAGAAAGGAAATCTATATGGACAGAACAGATGCGCTGAAAGAAGCAATCACGGAGGAAGCGTTTTCCAGGGAACCCTTGGCAATGGCGATTATGTTGTACCTCAATCAAACAGACCCTACCGCCCACTCAAAGATCAACGACCTTTTTGACGGTCATATGTCCAACCGGCTGGAACAGAGGATCAAGGAATATTTAGGGCAAGAGGAAGCCGACTAAAGCCGAAACGTCCTCCGGGGCGTCTGCGGGGGATGACCTCCCCACACTGATGATGGCAGGTCAAGAAAGCGGGTGGACCGATGGAAACCAGGCTGAATACCAAGCAAGTTGCAGAGTTGAAGGGCTGCAGTGAGCAATTCATCCGAAAGCTGGCAAAGGAAGGAAAGCTGAAAGGGAAAAAACCGACCAGCACTTCTGAATGGGAGTTTTCCATTGATGCCATTGCAGAATATAACCCCGATTTAGTGTTGAAGTATTTCTATCAGGTGAAAGCCAGCTTCCCCGTGCCTCCAGCTGACCTCCTGCCAGAGCGCAAGGCCAGCAAGCCGCTGGATCACTACACCGCCGAGGAGCAGAAGGAGATCGCCTGGTGGCTGAGGACGCTGAAAGAGTGGCAGCAGTATCGGAGCAAGTACCCCGGCAGCAAGGCCGAGGCCGATGATATGTTCATCGCCCTGTGCGCCAAAACGGACCCGGAGCACAGGCTCTCGGTGGATATGCTGTACAGACGCCAGCGGGCCTTGGATGAGAATGATCTGGACGGCCTGGTGAACAAGCGGGGCAAGAACCGAAAAGGGAAAAGCACCATCACCGATCCCATGCGGCAGGCTTTTCTGTATTACTATCTGGATCAAAGTCAGCACCCCATCAAAAAGTGCTATGAGTACATGAAGCTGTGGGCGCAGCAGGAGGCCCCCTACCTGGTGGCCGACATACCGAGTTACACGACTTTTTACCGAATGGTGCAGAACGATATCCCCGAACCAATCAAGATATTGGGACGGGAAGGCGAGAAGGCGTTTGATGACCGCTGCGCCCCGTACATCCAGCGTATCTACAGCGAAATGGCCAGCAACGAGTGGTGGATCGCGGACAACCACACATTCGACGTGATCACCCAGGGCGACAACGGCCAGCGGCACCGCCTATATTTGACAGCTTTCTTCGATGCCCGCAGCGGTATCTTCACTGGGTGCTATGTTACCACGGCTCCCAGCAGTCAGGCAACGCTGATCGCACTGCGCAAGGGCATTTTGAAGTACGGCATCCCGGAAAACATCTATGTGGACAATGGCCGCGAGTTCCTGACCTTTGATATCGGCGGCCTGGGCCACCGCAAAAAGAAGCCCAAGGATGGACAGGAGCGGTTCGAGCCGCCCCCGGTGTTTGAACGGCTGGGGATCAAGATGACTAACGCCATCGTGCGCAACGCCAAGGCGAAAATCATCGAGCGGCGGTTCCGGGACGTAAAGGATCACCTCTCCCGACTGTTTGACACCTACACAGGCGGCAACGTCCTGGAAAAGCCGGAGCGCCTGAAGGGCGTCCTGAAGAATGGCGAGATACCCCTGGACAGCACCTTTACCGAGGCGGTGGAGGAGTTGCTGGATTGGTATTTCAACCAGCAGCCCTACGGCGGCGAGGTAGTAGCGGACCGGGGCAAGCCCCGCCAGCAGGTCTACAATGAGAACTTGTACACCAAGCGGGTGGCCGGGGCCGAGGACCTGAACCTGATGTTGATGCGCAGCGCCCGCCCGCAGAAGGTTGGGCGGTTGGGTGTTCGGCTTCCCATCGCCGGGTACAACATTTCCTATTGGGATGATGACTTCATCATGCAGATGCAAGGGAAGCAGGTATACCTGCGTTATGACCCGGATGACCTCCGAGAGGTCAGGGTGTACGACCTGCAGGACCGTTTTATCTGCACGCTACCGGCCAGGGATGATGTGATCTGTAAGTACGGCGATGACGGTGAGCAGGTCAAGGACGCCATCCGAAAGACCCGGAGCCTGAAGAAGAAGGCCAAGGCCCAGGTGGAAGCCAGTATTCTCCCGTTTGTATCTCGGCGCACCGCCCTGGAACTTGTCATGGAGCAGGCGCACCAAAGCAAGACCGCCAGGATCGTCCCCAGCGCGGACCCCAAGGTGCTGGAACTCCAGCGGCCTGATGAGGAGCCGCTACTGAGAGCGGTGGCGGGCGGTCCCGACCTGGATGTTATGAACCGAAACGCTTTAAAACGAAAGGGAGGCAGCGATCATGAGTAAAGAGTACAACAGCACCCTGCAGGCACGGGTGGAGCAGTTCCTGAAGGATAAGGGCATCAGCCAGGCCAAGGCCGCCCCCATGATGGGGATCAGCCAGACGGCCCTCTCACAGTACCGGCGCAGTATGTACGACAACGGCGACATCGCCGCGCTGGAAAGCAAGCTGGAGGAGTTCTTCCGCACCCAGGAGGAGCAGCAGGCCAGCACCGAAAAGGCCATGCCCTACCGGCCCACCCAGGACTACATCCCCACCTCCATTTCCGAGGACGTGTGCAAGCTGATCCGCTACTGCCAGATCGAAAAGGGCATGGTCATCATCCACGGTGACGCCGGGATCGGCAAGACCAAGGGGGCCGAGAAGTTCGTGCGGGAGAACCCCGCCGCCAGCGTGTATATCCAGGCCACCCCCAGCATCGGCACTCTGGGCAACCTCCTGAAGGTGGTGGCGCGGGCGCTGAAGGTGCCGGAGAGCCGCAACAAGCTGGACCTGATGCTGTCCATCCGGGAGAAGTTGGAGGGGACAAACAAGGTCATCATCATCGACGAGGCCCAGCACCTGCAGCTTCGCGCCCTGGAGGAGATCAGGGCCTGGGCCGACCCCAACCCCATCACCGGTCAGCCGGGCGTGGGCATCGCCCTGATCGGCAACACCGAGGTCTACGCCCGGATGGTAGGCAAGCAGGAGGCCCGCTTCGCCCAGCTGTTCAGCCGCATCCGCATGAACCGCTACTACAGCACCCGCAAGGTCACCAGCGACGATGTGAAGGCGCTATTTCCCAAGCTGGCCGAGGAGGGCAGGACCAAGGAACTGACTTTCCTGCACGGTATCTGCCAGAGCAAGTGGGGCATCCGGGGCGCGGTCAACGTCTACAACAACGCTGTCAACAACGAGGACATCAGCCACGATGGCTTGTATGGCATGGCCCGGACCATGGGCATCGGCCTGGTGTAAGGGCGGGTGCCATGGATAAGGCAAAAGCACGACAGGCCCCCCACAATGTCGCTGTGCTGGTTTTGCCGGAATGCGGTGCCGTCCCCGGAGACCGGGGCGGGATGCAGCTGGAGCAGGCGGGCGCACACGCCGGTGGAGGGCTGGGAAGCGGAGCGGCGGGATCTGAAAATGTTCCATAAAGGGCAGGTGGAAAGCTACCGGGTGCTGGCCTGCCCGGAGTTCCAAGAGGGTTAAACGATTTGAAAGGGGTTTTTACGGTGAAAAGATGCTGGCGCAAAATCGGATGGACGGCGCGGCTGGTCCTGGTGTTTTTGAGCGGGGTGATGAGCGGGCTGCTGCTGGTATATGGGATGGAAACCTGGGCGCAACGGGACGGCCTGCCGGGCGGCGAGGCCCTGATCCTGCCGCTGATCATCCTGCTGATATACCTGGGCTGGCAGCTGGGCGCTATGTGGCGAGAAGCGCGAGAGCAGTTCCAATAACGGCCAGGGGGCGCGGCCCCCGCCTTAATGCAGCCTCCCTCCAGGGAGCCGGTCACAAGCCCGGATAAATGCAGAGTGAGGCACCTGCAAAGCGAGGTGGTTAAATGAAATACCCCAAGAAGCTGGCGAAGCGGGCCGATGAAATCCTGGCCGCCCGCCGCTGGGACGCCGAGAGACGGCAGGCCCACACCATGACCTTGTTCCATGAGCAGCACCCGGAGGTGGAGGCCGCCCGAAGGTCCCTGAACGGCCTATATGCCAAGCGCAGCACGGCGGCCATCTTCAAGCAGGACACCCTGGAGGACATTGACGCGCAGATCAGCGCCGGGCGGGAGCAGCTGCAAGCCCTGATGGCGGCAGCCGGGATTACCGAGGCAGACCTGGAGCCGCCCTACACCTGCCCGGCCTGCATGGACCGGGGCGTGGTCAACGGCCAGACCTGCACCTGCAGGCAGACGATTCTGAACCAGCTGGTGTATGAGCAGCTGTGCGACGTGTCCCCGGCGCGGGAGTGTTCCTTTGACAACTTCAGCCTGGCCTACTATGACCGGGAACAGCGGGCGGCGATGGGCAAGGTGGTGGAAAGCTGCCTGCGCTATGTCCGGGAGTTCAGCAAGGAAAGCAAGAACCTCCTGTTCACCGGCCCGCCGGGCCTGGGCAAGACGCACCTCTCCCTGGCGGTGGCCGAGGGGGTGGTGCGCTCCGGGTGGCTGATCATGTATGTGTCGGCCCCGCACCTGATGGATGAACTGGAGCGCGGCAAGTTCCAAAAGGACGCAGCGGCGCTGGAGTATCGGGAGATCATCTTCGGCTGCGATCTGCTGGTGATAGATGACCTGGGGACCGAGATGGTCACCAGCTATACCAGATCGGAGGTCTATGACCTGGTGAACACCCGGCTGAACACCAGCCGCCCCACCATCATCAACACCAACCTGGGCCTGCGGGATATTGAGAAGAAATACACCAGCCGGGTGTACTCCCGGATCGCCGGGACGTATGCGGTGGTGGAGTTCAAGGGCCGGGACATCCGGCTCCAGAAACGAGAGAAAGGATGACGCCCCATGAATAAGACCAAAGCGCGGATTTGCCCCATCTGCGGGCGGGCCTACACCGAGCCGCCCGCCCTCTCCCGCAGGGACAACGCTACGGACATCTGCCCGGACTGCGGGATGATGGAGGCCCTGGCCGCCACGCCCAGGCGGCAGGAGGGGCCAGCGGAGCGCACCAGGCGGGCCGTTCTGGCCACGGGCAACAGGTGGGCGATTGAGAACTTCAACGCCACCCACAGCTGAAAGGATGTAGTGATATGAAACGGCAAAGGAAAAAATTCCATATTGGCGATATGGTCAAAATGGTCAACTGCCTGGAGGCAGATTGTCACCCCGGAGTTATATGGGAAGTGGCAAGTGAGCCATGGAAAGTCTGCGGCAGCACGGTAGTCAAATTGAAGAACTATCCAGGCGGTTTTGATGTAACAAAGCTGGAGCGCGTGGAGGTGTAATACCATGTTGACCATCATAATCCAGGTGGATGCCCCGCCCGGCCAGGCCATCGGGATCAAGGAGGACCTGGCCCAGCACTTGGAGCGGTTTGGGGACGCCAAGGTGGTGTCCGTCACCGAGGACCTGCCGGAGCAGCTTCAGCTGGGGACCTCCGGGACCATACACTGACCCCAGGGGGCGCGGCCCCTGCCTTAATGCAGCCTCCCCCAGGGAGCCGGTCACAAGCCCGGATAATGCAGAGTGAGGCTACTACGAAGGAGGTATGCTGATGAACGCACAGAAACGCATGGGCAAAAAAGGCACCCTGACCATCCCGCAGCACCTGCGGCACCAGCTGGGATTCCAGGGCGGCATGGCGCTGGACATCGCCACCACCGAGGATGGCGGGTTGCTGCTCCAGAAACATCGAGCCACCTGCAACATCTGCGGCGGTACCCATGAGGTGGTGAACTTCAAGGGCTTTGACATCTGCCGCGAGTGTTCCCTGGGTATCCGGGAGGAGGTGGAGCGCGTCCATGGCTGAGTTGGCACAGGACAGCCTGGCTACCCTCAAGACCCCGGAGGAGTGCCAGGCCGAGCAGATCAGGGCGTATGTGGATGAGTACGCCGCCCTGGCTCTGGAGGCCGGACGCATCAAGGACCGCATGGAGTGGCTGAAGGGCTACTTCGAGACCATGGCCACCGATGACCTGAAGGACACTAAGCTGCTGACCGCCTCCTATTGGGGGACGCAGAACAGCCGGGTGACGGTGACCAACGCCGCCTCGGTGAAGCCGGTGTCGCTGACCATGGTGAAGCAGCTGCTGGGCGGTATCGCCGGGGACTTCATCAAGACAGAGACCACCGACACCATGACCGCCTCCTGCAAGAAGCTGCTGGCCATGGCCGCCCAGGGCAACTACACCGAGGGGAGCCTGGACAGCGTGATCGGCCAGATCAGCGGCGATCCGAGAATCCAGGCCACCCTGCGCAAGAAGCTGAAGGGGCGATGGGACAAGGACAAGGCCATGCTGATGAAGGTGGCCGGGCTGCCGGAGCAGGAGGCCAGCGATTGGGCCTACCTGGCCGCCGAAGTCATCAACTGGGAGTGGCTGACACAGGTGCTGCAGGCTGCCGGATGGACAGGCAGCCCCCAGGAGGCCATTGACATCATCCGGGCCGCTGTCATTGTGGAGGAAACCATCAAAGTGGGCATCGAGGCCGAAGCGCCGAGAGCATAGCGCAAGAAAGGAGGGGCGGCATGGCTGCTATCGCTACACAGCAAATCAGGAAGATCTACGCCATCGGCAACGCGCTGGGGATCGTGGAGCGCGGCAACGCCGAGGACAGCCTGCACGACCTGGTGTCCTCCATCACCGGGAAGGACTCGCTGAAGGCCCTGACCTATGCCGAGGCCCAGGCGGTGATCCGGGACCTGGAGAAGCGGCAAGGTGACGCCCCTCACCCCAGGCGCAGGCCCAAGGCGCACACTGAGCGCCCTGGCGGGGCCACAGAGGGCCAGCAGCGCAAGGTGTGGGCATTGATGTATGAACTGCAGCGGCGCGACACAGCGCCCTCCACGGCCTCCCTGGGGGAGCGCCTGTGCGGGATCATCAAAAAGGAACTGAAGGTTGACGCTATTCCTGCCCAGCCCTTTGCCTGGCTGGAGTTCCAGACCTGCAACAAGCTGATTGAGGTATTGAAGAAGTATGTGGCCAACGTGAAAGGGCCGCCTCCGGGAGGTGATCCAGAGTGAGCGCACAGGAGGAAATCCGGCTGGAGGATTTGAGCGAGGGCCAGCAGGAGGTGGCCGCTCTGATCGGCCCGGAGAACTTCAGAAAGCTGATGGAGGTCTATGGCGGGGCCTATCTCTACATCCCCAAGACCGACAGGTTGGAGCGCATGGAGCGCAACGAGCGCATCCGGGCAGAGTTCGACGGGTACAACTTCCGGGAATTGGCCAGGAAATATGATTTGACAGAGATCACAATTCGGAGTATCGTATCAGACAAGGTGCGGGAACTTCGCGCCCGGCCCATGGACGGCCAGCTGTCCCTGTTGTAAAGCAAAAAACTTAAACGCTTTGCGTTGCTGATTTTACGGTTTAGACGGTATGATTGGTGTAAATCAATCGTACCGTCTATTTTTGCGCATGGGGGAGTTTGCTATGAACAACGCTGCAATGACATTTGACGCCGGGACCTGGTGGCTGATCGGCCTGCTGGTCACCGCTCTGATTGGGGCCGTGGTGTTCCTGGTCAAGCGGACGCTGTTCTCCCGTGTGGATGAACTGGCCAAGGAGGTCAGGGAAATCCGGGACGGCACCACGAAAAAGGGCGAGTATGAGAAGGACCAGGAGAAACTGGTCCGGGACATCGAGCAGATCAAAAAGGATTACACGCCCAGGAGCGTCCATGAGCGGGCCTATGACGAGGTCCGGGGTGACATCAAGAAGATCACCGAGAACTACCTCACCAAGGAGGACTTCTTCCGGGAGCAGGCCAAGACCGAGCGGAAGCTGGACATGATCCTGGATATTTTGATGAAAAAGGGAGGCACCGACACATGACCAGCAACGAGAAGCAGCGGCTGAAGGCGGGGAACTTTGTCCGCAACAATGGCCGGGTGCTGCGGACCATCAATATCCTGCGGCACAAGTACAACAAGCTGTCCGGCATCCAGAACGTGCTGGAGGATGACGGTATCAGCCAGGATGAGTTCCTGGACGCCGTGAACTTCCTGGCGCTGGAGGGATACATCGACCTGCGGGACGTGGCGACGAAAGGCCCCGCCAGCCTGGCCGACAATCACTTTGAAACGCTGGAGGCCCGGCTGACGGGCAAGGGCATCCGCCTCCTGGCCGGTGGCATCGACGATAAGATGATCGAGGTGTAGGCATGGGGAGAAGATCGAACAGAAAGCACAGCAAGATCGACGGGCTGGCCCCGGAACTGAAAGCAACGGTTGAGCAGATGCTGCTGTCCGATGCCACCTATGCCGAGATCGTAGATTTTCTGGAGGATAACGGAGTTAGCATCTCCATCGCCAGCGTCTGCCGGTATGCGCAGGACTACGACGCCAACATCCAGGCCCTGGCCATCGCCCAGGAGAACTTCCGGGCCATGATGGGAGAACTGGAGCGTTACCCCGACCTGGATACCACCGAAGCCATCATCCGGCTGACCAGCCAGAATATGTTCAACGCCCTGGTCAATACCACCGAGGAGGACTGGAAGGGCATCAAGGTTGACAAGATGATGAAGGAGGCCACCGGCCTGATCCGGGCGGCAGCCTACAAGAAGCGCGTGGAGGTACAGAACCAGGACACCACGGAGGCCGGACTGGACGCCGTGCGCACCCTGGTGTTCCAGGCCATGGCCAAGGAGCGGCCTGACCTTTACGCAGAGGTGACAAAATTCCTGGCCGCCAAAAAGGCCGAGGGCTTGGAGTAGAGGTGAGGCTTATGTGGTATGTACTGCAGGTATCGACAGGCAAGGAGATGGCGGTGACCAGCACCCTGAGCAACAATCGGGTGCTGGCTTATACGCCCAGGGAGAACCGCCTGATCCGCAAGGGCGGCGGCTGGAGCCAGAAGGAGTATATCCTGTTTCCGGGGTATGTGTTCCTGAATCTGGACTACACCGCCGAGAACTATTACATGGTGAAGGCCATCCCCGGTGTGCTTCGGTTCCTCGGCCCGGACGGCCTGCACCCGTCCACGCTGACCTATCTGGAGGCCGAGTGGATCAAGCTGCTGGCTGGCGAGGGGAAGCCTCTGGAGCCTACCACGGCCCAGCTGACGCCGGAGGGCGAGGTCAAACTTGGCACCGGCATCCTCCAGCACTTCCCCAGCCGGATCAAGAAGATCGACAAGCACAGCCGCCGCGCCACCGTGGAGTTGAGCGTGTGCGGGGAGAAGCGGATCATCCCATTATCGTTTAACCTTTTAAGCGAATAACAGGAACTTGTAAATGGTCGGAGGTTGATGCGTCCCTCCCCCCGTGAGCGAGGGACACATTGAGCGAAAAACCGGGCTGAAGATTGGGGGCCTGGGTGGCGAAGCGCACCCACCGGCCCCTGAAAATCAACCCGGCTTTTACCGTCCCTCTGAAATACCGTTTAAGACGCCCACAGCCCCCTTTAAAAACCGCGCGAGGGCCTGGGTGGGGTAAACGGGCCTGTGAGAAATAACGCGCTTGTGCGGCCCCTGTGGGCCGTTTTTTGTGGGGCGCGGGAAAGGAGGACGCCATGAGGCGAAAGAAAACCGCCGCAGCGGCTGCCCTGCTGGGGGCAATCGCGGAAGCGGAGGCTAAAACCACCGCCCAGGGCGAGGAAGATTTAAACGCCTTAAAAGACCTCTTAAAACAGTTTTTACAAAAGGACGCCTCGCCGGAGCGGGCCGCGCTGAAGCGTGAGTATGACCTGGACTGTCCCCTGACCGGCCCCGGTGGACTCCGGCGCAAGCTGGGGGCCATTGATATGGAGTTCTTCGGGCGGGCCTACTTCCCCCATTACTTCAGCCGCCCCTCCCCTGAGTTTCACCGGGAACTGGATAATATCTGGCAGCAGGGTGTTCTGAAGGACCGCGCCCCGCTCACCCCGGCAGCTGCCAAGGCAATCAACCGGCTTCCCGGTGTACGGCGGGTGGTGGCTGCGCCCCGTGGCCACGCCAAGAGCACCAACCTGACGTTCAAAGGCACCATGCACTCGGCCTTGTATGAGTACAAGCACTATCCCATCATCATTTCGGACAGCAGCGACCAGGCCGAGGGCTTCCTGGATAATATCCGGGTGGAGTTCGAGGAGAACGGCGCGATCCGGGCGGACTTCGGGGACCTGGCCGGTCCCGTGTGGCGGGCCAACGTCCTGGTGACCAAGAGCAACATCAAGATTGAGGCCATCGGCAGCGGTAAAAAAATCCGTGGCCGGAAGCACCGCAACTGGCGACCCGACCTGATCATCCTGGACGATGTGGAGAACGATGAGAACGTGCGCACCCCGGAGCAGCGGGCCAAGCTGGACAGCTGGTTTAAAAAGGCGGTGTCCAAGGCCGGGGACGATTACACCGATATCGTGTATATCGGCACCCTGCTCCATTACGACAGCCTGCTGGCTAACACGCTGAAGAACCCCTCCTATCAGGCCATCAAATACCGGGCGGTGATCTCCTTCTCCGCTGCGGATGACCTGTGGCAGCAGTGGGAGAGCATTTACACCGACCTGGACAATGATGACCGGGAGCGGGCCGCGCTGGCGTTCTTCGAGGAACACCGGGCGGCCATGCTGGAGGGGACCCAGGTGCTGTGGGAGGAGAAAAATTCTTACTACGCCCTGATGGTGTCCCGTGTGACGGATGGCGAGGCGGCATTCAACAGCGAACTGCAGAACGAGCCGATCAACCCGGACGATTGTATTTTCATTCAGGAGTGGTTCGACTTCTACAACGAGGCCGAGGTCAACTTCCGGGAGCAGGCGTATCAGTTCTTTGGCTTCGTGGACCCCTCCCTGGGCAAGAGCAAAAAAAGCGACTTCTCCGCGATTATCACCCTGGCCAAGCACAGGGCCAGCGGGTATATGTATGTGTTGGACGCCGATATTGAACGCCGCCACCCGGACAGGATCATCAGCGACGTGCTGGAAAAAGAGCGATGGCTCCGGGCCACCTATGGGCGCGGCTATAAGAAGCTGGGCGCGGAGGTGAACCAGTTCCAGTGGTTCCTGAAGGAAGAACTGGCCAAGGCCAGCGCACGGGCCGGGCTATATCTGCCCATCGAGGAGGTGCAGCAAACCAGCGATAAGATGATGCGCATCCAGACGCTGCAGCCGGACATCAAAAACAAGTATATCAAATTCAACCCCCGGCACAAGCGGCTGCTGGAGCAGCTGTATCACTTCCCCATGGGGGCGCACGATGACGGCCCGGACGCCCTGGAGGGCGCACGGACTATCGCCAAGAAAACAAAGCGGTTCCGCATCCTGGACCGCAGGGACCTTGGCCTGTGATCCAATATTCCAAAATCTGATTGCCCCGATTTTGATTTTGGAGGAATAAAAATGAAAGTATTATCCCTGTTTGACGGTATTTCCTGTGGAATGGCGGCACTGGAACGGGCTGGCATTCCAGTTGAGAAGTATGTTGCCTTTGAGATTGACAAATACGCCATTGCGATCAGCCAGAAGAACTATCCACAAATCAAGCAGAGGGGGAATGTTCTTGAAGGCGACTTTACCCAATACAAGGGTTTTGACCTGTTGATTGGCGGAAGCCCCTGCACCTATTGGAGCATAGCGAAGCGTGGCCGGGAAACGACCTGTGAGGGGCTTGGATGGACTTTGTTTCAGGAGTATGTTCGAGCCTTAAAGGAAAGCGGGTGCCGATGGTTCCTCTATGAGAATAATTACAGCATACATAAGGACATCAAGACCGCCATCTCCCTGGCCCTTGGCGTTGAACCGATTATGATAAATTCGGCTCTTGTTTCAGCACAGTCTCGAAAAAGGTGCTACTGGACAAATATTCCCGGAGTAGTACAGCCCGCAGATCGCGGCATTCTGCTTCGGGATATTTTAGAAAGTGGGGTGGCTTGGCGGGAAAAAGGTTACTGCCTCCGAGCCAGCTACTATAAATCCTCTGCCGCAAATATCACAGGAGGACATTTTTCTGCTCCTATGGCTGCGGAGCCGCTGAACATCACCGCCGATGGGAAAGCACAATGCCTCCGGGCCAGCTGCCACAAAGACGGCATCCGCAATTTAGTTGGGAACACGGTAGACCGCCGCACCTGTGTTGCGGAGCCTGTCAGGATCGGAACAATTGAGAACGCCGCCGCAGATCAGGGGCACGACAGCAAACAGTATCGAGTGTATTCCCCAGAGGGTAAATCAACCACGCTGTGCGCAGAGGGTGGAGGAGTTGGCGCTAAGACCGGCCTATATGCCTGCCCTCTGTGGGCAGACGGCGCCGCTTTCCGAGGCCGTGACAGCGGGTGCGCTTACGAAATCCGGGAGGATGGAAAATCAAACGCGCTTCTGGCCGTGGGCCACGCCAGTCGGCTGGTCGCCATGCTGCCGGATGGGATAACCAAGCCTGTATATGAGGTGCGGTGCGGCCAAGTCGATATTGGGGAGAAAGCCTACCCCATCAACCTGCCTGACGGATTTTATATCATCCGCAAACTAACGCCGGTTGAATGTGAACGGCTCCAAACGCTGCCGGACGGCTACACCGAGGGCGTCAGCGCGACTCAGCGATATAAATGCCTGGGAAATGGATGGACGGTAGATGTGATCGCCCACATCCTCAGATCGGTTATTCTTCAGTGAAAGGGTGGAAAAATGGTCTTATACATGGAACGGTCCTCGCTGGAGGGCCTGACGGAAGCGGACATCAAGAAGATCATCGACGAAAACGAGGACTGCACCAAATACCAGCACCTGGAGGGCTACTATCGGGGAGACCACGACATCCTCCGGGTGGTCAAAAAGGACAGCACCGCCCCCAATAACAAAATCGTCAACAACATGGCCAAGTATATCACCGACACCGCCGTGGGCTATTTCATCGGCAAGCCGGTGGTCTACTCCAGCCAGGATGACGCTTTCCTGGCCGCTCTGCAGGACATCTTCGACTATAACGATGAGCAGGACGAAAATACGGAGGTGGCCAAGACCTGCAGCATCGACGGGGACTGCTTCGAGATGCTTTACATGGATGAGGACGCCCAGGTGCGGTTTGTGAAGGTAGCCCCCGGCAACTGCATCATGATCTATGAGACCGGCTACACCACCCCCATGGCGGCCCTGCGGTTTATCTACTCCAGGGACAAGGACGATCACCCCATCAAGAAGGTGGAGTTCTGGACGGCCACCGACTGCTGGTATTTTGTTAGCTTCAACGGCGGCCCCCTGGACCTGGTGGATATTCGCCCCCACTATTGGGGTGATGTGCCGTTCATCGAGTACATCAACAACGAGGAGCGCCTGGGCGACTTCGAGGGCATTGTCAGTATCATCGACGCCTACAACCGGGCGCAGAGCAACACAGCAAACTTCTTCCAGTACAACGATGAAGCCATCCTGAAAGTGCTGAAGATGGGAGCGGTGACTTCCCAGGATATTGCCGAAATGAAGGAAAAGGGTGCCATCATCCTGGAGGATGGCGGCGACATCCAGTGGCTGATTAAGGAGGTGGCCGACACCCCGCTGGAGAATTATAAGAAACGGCTCCGGGAGGATATGCACCTGTTTTCCAGCGTCCCCAACCTGAACGATGAGAACTTCGGCGGGAACCTGTCCGGGGTGGCGGTGTCCTATAAGCTGTGGGGCCTGGAGCAGATATGCTCCATCAAGGAACGCAAGTTCAAGCGGGCGCTGCAGCGGCGCATTGAGTTGATCACCAATATCCTGAACATCCAGGGCGGCCACTATGATTACCGGGATATTGATATTCAGTTCCGGCGCAACAAGCCGCAGAACGTGCTGGAGATTGCACAGATCATCACCATGCTGGCCAGCGACCTGTCACGGGAGAGCCGTCTGAAGATGCTGCCCACCGTTGACAATGTGCAGGACGAACTGGAGAAACTGCGGGAGGAGCGCCGGGAGGATATGGGCAACTTCGGCGGTTATGACTCCCTGGCCCACGCCCTGCAAGAGGCTCAGACGGCGGCGCAGCAGGAGCCGGGCAAGCCCCTGGCCCAGCAGCCCCAGGGTGAAAGCGGGGTGGCCACATGAGTTACCGACAGCGTAGCGAGTGGATCGAGGATGCAAAAATGCGGGTGCTTCAGAACACCAGGCGGACCGATGAAGCGGCGCGGGAATTGATTTTCCTCTACGACGAGGCGGCCTACAATGTGGAAAAGGAGATCAATGCCCTGTTTGCCCGCTTCGCCAGGGACAACGCCCTGACCGACGCCCAGGCGTCCCAGCTGCTCTCCGGGCGGGAGTATAGCACCTGGCGCAAATCCATAGAGAAGTACATGGCCGAGGCGTCAGGGGCCGCCAAGGACAGCAAGGCCATGCTGGAATTGAACACCCTGGCCATGAAAAGCCGGATCAGCCAAAAGGAGCGGCTGCTGGCGAATATCTATCAGAGCATGATCGACCTGGCCGGGGACAGCAATGCCAGACTGGAAACGCTTCTGGGCGATATGCTGAAGGTGAACTACTATGAAAGCTGCTTTGCCATCCAGCGGGGTATTGGTATGGGCTTCAACGTGGCCCGGCTGGATCAAAAGCTGATCCGGCAGGTGCTGGCCCACCCGTGGAGCGAGAAGCACTTCTCCGAGGCTGTGTGGGGGGCCTGCGACCACCTGGCGGCGCTGGCCAAGCGCGAGATCACCCTGGGCTTCATCCAGGGCAGCAGCGTCCAAAAGATGGCCAAGGCCATCGACGATGTAATGGACAAGGGCCGCTACAACGCCGAGCGCCTGGTGCGGACAGAATGTAAGTACTTCGCCAACCAGGGGGAACTGATGGGCTATAAGGAGAACGGCATCAAGCGATACCGCTTCATCGGCGGCACCGAGGGCAGCGGTAGCTGCACCTGCGCCGAGTTGAACGGTCAGGTGTTCGCCGTTGAGGATGCGGTGGCCGGTATCAACTATCCCCCCATCCACCCCAACTGCTTGTGTATCGTGGTGGCCGACTTCGACAAGGGGATGTTCAATCGCAAGATCGACACCACCCCGCTGGCCGAAAACATCAAATTTCAGGAGTGGCGGCGCAAATACGCCACATGACCCGGATAATTTAAACGCCTTTCAAAGGGCGTTTTTATTATGAAAATATCACTGACAGGAGGACATAAAAATGGCTGAAGAAATCATTACCGGCGCTGGCACCGGCACCCCCGGCGCTACCGGCACCGCACCCGCCGCTGGCGGCGCGACCCCCCCGGAGGGGGCCACCCCCACGCCGGAGCAGCAGACCACGTTCCAGAAGTGGCTGGTTGGCCTGTTCGGCGGCAAGGAGGCCGCCCCCGCTGGCCAGGAGAGCGACCCCGCCACCGACAAGGGCGGCAAGCAGGAGCCGCAGGGCAAAACCTACACCGAGGCTGACCTGCAGGCCGAGATCGAGAAGGCAAAGGCAGCCTGGGCCGCCGAGCAGCGGGAGAAGGCCCGTCTGGCCAAGCTGACGCCGGAGGAGCGGGCCAAGGCCGAGTCCGACGCCAAGGACCAGCAGCTGGCCGACTTGCAGGCCAAGCTGCTCCAGCGCGACCTGAAGGATGCCGCCCTGGCCAAGTTGGAGAAGGAGGGCTTCCCCGTGGGGCTGGCCGACCTGCTGACCTACACCGACCAGGAGAGCATGGAAAAGAGCCTGGGGCGCGTCCAGGAGGTGTTCAAAGCCAGCCTGGAGGCGGCGGTAAAGGAGCGGCTGCGGGGCAAGACCCCGGAGGGCCTTGGCGGCGCGGCCACGGCTGAGAATGCCCTGAAGGATCAGATCGCGCAGAATATCAGAGGAGGTTTGAACTAAAATGGCGAACAATCTGCAGTATGCCACCATCTTCCAGGCGGAACTGGACAAGGCGGCAAAGGAACAGGCCACCAGCGGCTGGATGGAACTGAACGACAAGCTGGTGCGGTACAACAGCGGCTCCGAGGTCAAAATCCCCATGCTGGATATGGACGGTCTGGCCGACTATGACCGGCAGACCGGCTTTGTGGAGGGCAGCGTGGACCTCACCTGGCAGACCAAGAAGATGACCATGGACCGGGGCCGCCAGTTCACGTTCGATGAGCAGGAGGTCAACGACACCAACTTTGTGCTGACGGCTTCCAGCGTCATGGGCGAGTTCCAGCGCACCAAGGTGGTGCCTGAGATCGACGCCTACCGCTACAGCACCCTGGCCGCCCTGGCCGCCGCCAAGAATCGGGCCGTCTACGGCTACACCCCGGAGGAGGCCACCATCCTGAAGAAGCTGTACGCCGACCTGGCGTCCATCCAGGATGAGGTGGGGGACGATACCCCGCTGGTGATCACCATGTCCACCCAGGTGGCCGCCCTGTTCGATATGAACACCACGCTGGCCCGGAGCGTCAGCCCCACCGACTTCCGGCAGGGGGACATCACCCTGAAGGTGAAATCTCTGAACGGGCAGCACCCCATCATCCGTGTCGGCTCCGGGCGGCTGAAAACCAGCTATCAGTTCAACGACGGCACCACCGAGAACCAGGTCAAGGGCGGCTTTACCCCCGCTGACGATGCCCAGGACATCAACTGGATCATCTGCCCCCGCAGCGCCCCCATCGCCGTGTCCCGCACGGACAAGGTGCGCATCTTCGACCCGGAGACCTATCAGAAGAAGCGGGCCTGGGCTGTGGACTACCGCAAGTATCACGACCTGTGGGTGCTGGACAACAAGATGAACACCATCCTGGTGAACATCAAGCAGCCCAAGGCCGGGGCGTAAGGAGGGACCGCTATGATTACACTGAAGCGGCTGAATGTGGTGCGTAAGGTGGCCACCGAGGAGCAGGCCGCCAAGCTGGAGCGCCTGGGCTTTGCCCGGACGGGCGGGACCGCTGAGGCCCCTGTGGGCGCTGGCGTCACGGAGGCTGACCTCGCCAAAATGGGCGAAGCCATGTTCGAGCGTCTGAGCGAGAACCTGAAGGAGGCGGTGGCCAAGGCCACCGCCCAGCCGCCCAAGAGGGGTAAGGGCGGCAAGGGCGATGACAAGGAGGACCAGGATGGAGGAACTGATCAGCCGGGTAGCGGCGACGGCGCAAAGTGACCTGAAGCTGCCCGATGAGCAGCTGCCTACCATCAAGCGGTATGTGAAGCGGGCAATCAACCGCATCAAGGTATTCTGCAACCGGGAGGACTTCCCGGAGCCGCTGGAGGATGTGGCGGCGCAGATCGTGGAGGATATGCTGAAAGCCGACCAGGTGGCCCCCACGGAAAACGATGTTTCCAGCATCACCCGTGGCGACACCAGCATCAGCTACCGGGACAAGACCTCCGCGCTGAAGGAAACCGTGTCCTTCGTCAAGAATTACGAAAGTCAGCTGATCCCCTTTAAGCGTATGAAACTGCCAAAGGACCGCCCCCATGACTGAAGCGGACATCCTGGCTATGACCTACGATGACAGCTGCACGGTCTACAGGCCAGGCAAGGTGACACTGCCATCGGGGGAGAGCGTATTTAAGAAGGGGCTGGAGGGCCGGATGGTGTATGAGGATACCCCCTGCGCCCTGTCCAGCCCCTCCGGGGGCAAGCTGGCCAAGAGCCAGACCGTTGCCAGGGTTGATACCGACTATCTGCTTTTTGTGCGCCCGGAGGTGGACATCCAGCCGGGGGACACCGTGGTGGTGACCCGGCTGGGCAAGCAGACGGTGGCCCTGGCCGGGCTGGCAGACCGGCAGCCCTCCCACAACAATATCCCTCTGAAGGTGGACAAGGGGACCGCCTGATGAGCAGCACGGATTACAGCTTCGAGGGCTTTGACGCGCTGGAGCAGCAGCTGACGCAGATGATCGAGCAGGACTTCCCGGAGGAGTTTAAGGCGCTGGTGATCCAGATCGCCTATGAACTGCAGGGCCGGGTAAAGGAGAACACCCCGAAAAAGACGGGCCGCCTCCAGGACAGCTGGAAGGTGGGAAAAATCGAGAAACGGGGCGATGAATATTACATCGAGGTCTATACCAACGTGGAGTATGCGGAGCCGGTGGAGTACGGCCACCGCACCCGTGGCGGGAAGGGCTTTGTCAAAGGAAAGCACATGATGGCCATTTCTCTGGAGGAGGTCAGCGCCCGCCTGCCCGCCTACCTGCAGGAATGGCTGAATGATTTTATCAGCACACATGACCTGTAAGGGGGGATAACGTGGCCACGACAATTTATCAGTCTATCAAGCTGGCCATGGTCAGTCTCTTCAAAGGGAAATATCCGGCCTATGACGTGTTCTGCGAGGAGATTGCCAAGACGCAGAACGATGAGCCGGAGCCTGACCTGGAGGATTATATCTTCCTGGACATCATCCCAGCGGGCAGCGCCACCGTGGATGCCGAGCATACGGACCGCAGGGTGCTGGTGGACGCCTCCATCCACACCAGGTCGGAGAGCAACGCCGATTACCTGACCATATCCCAAGAGGTGGATGACCTGCTCCGGCCCGTGTTCCGCTTCGAGGACGGCGGCGAGGCCAGGGCCATCACTGTGCCGGATGTGGCCTGCAAGGTGGTGGACCGGGTGCTGCACTGCACCTTTACCCTGGCATTCCGGGACAGCATCCAGGAGCCGCCGCCGCTGCCATACATGGAAACGCTGGACACCAGCGTGAAACCGATTTAAGAAGAAAGGTTGTGATATTATGGGCCTGCCCGAAATCCTGATCACGTTCAAGACCAAGGGCCTGACCGCTATCCAGCGCAGTGAGCGCGGGATTGTGGCGGTCATTCTGCACGATGAGACCGAGGGCGGCGAAACGCTGACCGTTTACAACTCCATCACCGAGGTGGACTTCACCAAGTGGTCCGAGCGCAATTACGATTACCTGAAGCTGATCTATGAGGGAGTCCCCTACCGGGTGATCGTCTACCGCATGGGCCTGGAGGACACCAACTATATGCCCGCACTGGCGGTGCTGAAGAACATGAAGTGGAACTACCTGACCATTCCGGGCATCGCCACGGAGGGCGTCCCCTCTATCGCCTCTTTCATCAAGGAGGCCCGCGACCAGGATCACAAGACCTTCAAGGCCGTGCTGCCCAACAGCAAGAGCGACCATGAAGGCATCATCAACTTCACCACCGACAGGATCGACAGCATCCTGTCCAAGACGCAGTTCACCACAGCGGAGTACTGCGCCCGGATCACCGGCATCCTGGCCGGGCTGTCCCTGGCCCGGAGCAGCACCTACTATGTGCTCAACGACATCACCGCCGCCGAAACCCCGGATGACCCGGACAAGCGGATCGACGCCGGGGAATTGATCCTGGTGTTCGACGGGGAGAAGTTCAAGATTGGGCGCGGTGTCAATAGCCTGGTCAGCTTCACCACCGATAAGGGGCAGGAGTTCTCCAAGATCAAGATCATGGAGGGCGTGGACCTGTACCAGGATGACATCCGGGACACCTTCGAGGACTCCTATGTGGGCAAGGTGCGCAACGACTACGACGCCAAGCAGATGTTTGTGGCGGCCATCCGGGCCTATCAGAAATCCCTGCAGCCGGACGTGCTGGATCAGAGCCACGACAACACCGCCGCCATCGACGTGGAGGCGCAGCGGCTCTATATCGAGGGCCGGGGTATCGACACCAGCGCCATGGATGACACGGCGGTGGCCATGTATAACACCGGCAGCCGGGTGTTCATTTCCTCCAACGTCAAGTTCGTGGACGCGATGGAGGACCTGAACCTGGTCTGCAATATGTAACGGAGGGACACCAATATGGGAAAAATCAAAGGCAATAAAACTCTGTCCGGCACCTGGGGAGAACTGTGGGTGGACGGTGAGCGCATCGCTGAGTTCTCCAAGGTATCCCTGAAGGTGACCGCCAACCGGGAGGATGTGCAAATCGACCTGGACGTGGACAGCAAGATGACCGGCCTGAAGGGTGAGCTGTCTGTAACCCTGAAAAAGGTCTATACACGGTATAACGCCGTGTTCGAGAACTGGAAAAAGGGCATCGACCAGCGGATGCAGATCATTACCAAGCTGGCCGACCCGGACGCCGTGGGCGGCCAGCAGGAGCGGTATTCCGCTGACAACTGCTGGTTCAATGACTTGCCCCTGGTCAACATGGAGAAGGGGGCCGTCATCGAGGAGGAGGTCAGCGGCGGCTTCACGCCCTCCGACCTGGTAAACCTGGACAAGATCGCATAAGGAGGACATTCCCATGAACAGCGAGAAGAAAAGTTTCCTGGCGGAGTTTTCCCGCCGCGCCGTGCAGCGGCTCCAGGACAAAAAGGTTCCCAAGTATCGGACGCTGCACATCCCCAGCCTGGCCACCGATATGCGGTTCCGCAACCTCTCCTATGATGAGATCACGGAGTGCATGAACATGGAGGACACGGGCGACCCCAACCGCAGCGACAAGTACTGCATCTATCTGGCCGCCGTAGAGCCCAGCCTGAAGGACGTGGCCAAAGAGATCATGGAGTCCGAGGCCAGCCTCCCCGCCGACCAACGCACCTTGCTGGAGCCGCTGGACGTGGTGGGGATTTTCGACATTGGCGAGGTTCAGGAGATCGCCATGCAGGTCATGGAACTGAGCGGTGTCTTGAACAGCACCAAGGTCACGGTGGTGGACCAGCTAAAAAACTGATTGCCCAGGATGGTGAGGCGTATCTGCTTCACTACTACATCCAGAAGGGCTGGGATGCGGAGCGATTTTTGAGCCTGGACCTGGAGTCCAGGCTCTTTTATACAGCCTCTATGCAGACCGCCCTGGAGGAGCGGGCGCGGATGTTTGGTGAGGAGGTGAACGGCTGATGGGCGTGGTCAAAGGCGCAATTTCCATTAAGGACAACATGACAGTCGTTCTCCGCAGCATCAGGCAGGAGCAGTCGGCCTTTCGCCAGGATGTAGAAAAGACCAAAAAGGAACTGCAGGCCACCTGGGACAAAAAGCGCACCGCCAAGCTGGAGGCCACCGCCGCCTCCAAGGCGATGGACTCCCTGAAGAAAAAGATGGAGCCGCTTCGCAAAAAGGTGGTAGTGGCCACGGCAGTCAAGGACCTGGCCACCGCAAAGGTCAAGGCCCTGGGCAATCAGGTCAAAGCGGTGGGGAAAATGGTGGCCACCCCCGTTGTCAAAGTGGTCACTAAGGGGGCGCAGGCCCTATCGGCAATCGGCAAGGGCTTTGCCCAGGTGACCAAGGCCGCAGCCATCGGTGTGGGCGCGGTATCCGCAGCGGCGGCAGCGGGCCTGACCGCCCTGTTCAGCGGCAGCACGGAACTGGCCAAGGCGCAGATCGAGGCCGAGACCAAGCTGGAGGCCGTCCTGGGCAACGTGGCCAGCATCCAGGCCAGGGGTGCGGGCGCAGCGGCGCAGGCCAAGGAAAAGCTGATGGGCGTGGCCAGCGAACTGCAGCAGATCGGTGTGATCGGGGATGAAGTCACCCTGGCCGGTATGCAGCAGCTGGCCACCTTCCAGCTGTCCGAAAAGGAGATCGCCACCCTGGCAGGCGGCATGACAGACCTGCTGGCCCAGCAAAAGGGCCTGAACGCCAGCCAGGAGGACGCCGTGGCCATCGGCAACATGATCGGCAAGGTCATGCAGGGCCAGACCAGCGCCCTATCCAGGGTGGGTATCACGTTCACCGAAGCGCAGGAGCAGGCCCTGAAGATGGGCAACGCAGAGCAGCGGGCCGCTGTCCTCGCAGAAATCCTGCAGCAGAATGTGGGCGGTGTCAACGCCGCCCTGGCCCAAACCGACCAGGGCAAAATCCAACAGATGGCAAACGCCTGGGGCGACATGAAGGAGGAGGTCGGCAAGGTCACCCTCTCCATCAAGGGCAAATTCGCCTCGGTGATCATGAAGAATATCCCGACGGTCCAGAAACTTGGCACCACCCTGATGTCCACCATTTCCAAGTTTGCCGACGTGGCCATGCCCGCCCTGGACAGCGTGATCACCCACGTCACCCCTGTGGTGGAGGGGGCGCTGACCCGGCTGGGCAGCTTTGCCGAATCCATGGGGCCGGTGCTTTCAAACGTCTTTGGTGGACTGGCCCAGGGGGCGCAGACGGTGAAGCCGCTTCTGGACGGGATTATAAAGGGCTTTGCCCCGTTGCTCCCGCAGATGGTCAAGTTTGGAACCACGGTGATGGGGACGGTGCAGCAGGTGGCCGCAGCGGCTATGCCCGCCATCGCCAGCATCATCACCACGGTTCAGTCGGTGATTCCCTCTGTTCTCCCCGTACTGGAAACGGTGGTCACCACCATCGGTAACGTGATCGCGGCGGCGGCCCCTGTTATCGCCGGGCTGGTCCAGGGGATCGGCACGGTGGTATCGGCGCTGGCCCCGGTCTTTCAGGTCATCTTTGACGGCATCGGCCAGAAAGTCGGTTCCGTGCTGGAGTTCGTGGGCAGTAAGATGGGTTGGATTCAAAACATCATCGGCACGGTGGCCCCCGTGGTAGCGGACATCCTGATCACGGCCTGGGGCGTCATTTCCCCCGTTATGGACCTGGCCATCAGCGTCTTTAAACTGCTTTTCAACGTGGTGCAAACGGTCTTTAATGGCATCGCCAGCGTGGTCTCCAGCGTGTGGTCCAAGGTCAAGCCCATTGTGGAGGGCATCGGCAACGGCCTGTCCTGGGTGGCCGGAAAGGTCAAGGGCCTGCTGGGGATGGGCGGCGGCGACGGCGGCAGCGTCGGCTCCAACGCCGAAGGCACCAACAACTGGCGCGGCGGCCCCACCTGGGTGGGTGAGCGCGGGCCGGAGTTAGTGGACCTGCCCAAGGGCAGCCGGGTGCTTCCCAACAAGGAGAGCGTCCAGCTGGCCCAAAACGCCGCCCGGCCCGTGGTCCGTGAGATCTTCCAGACCACCACAGTGGAGAAGCCGGTGGTGCGGGAGGTCATCCAGAATACGGTGGAGAAGCCCGTCATGCGGGATATCGTCCACAACACCGTGGAAAAGCCCTCCATCTACACGACAGAGGGCAATTCCTCTCCCGTGCTGGAGCGTATCGAGAAGGGCCTGGGCGTGGTCACCGGCCTGCTGGGCCGGGATGGCCGGAGGGGCCAAGATGAAGATACCCCCAGAAGGCCCCCTAAACGGCCCGACAACGGCCAGGACTTCCCCCCGCCCCCTGACCCCAGCCCCAAGGCTCCGAGGCCCACAGCGGCGGCACAGACGCCGCTGCAGGTAACGGTGGCGAAGCTGGCCGACCAAATCATTGTGCGGGAGGATGCTGACATTGACCGCATCGGTGAGGCGGTGGCCAAGCGTGTGGTACAGGCGGCCCGCAATATGGCCCCAGCGTAAGGAGGCAGCAGCGTGAAACAGCGAACCATTGAACTGAGTTTTAACAACCATGCGGAGATGTTCAATCTCCCCATCAACCCCGCAGAGTTTGAATTTACCGAAGCGCACAATAACCAGCGGATCACTCTGCTGAACATTGGCGAGGTAAACCTGATTGGACACAGGGGGCTGGTTTCCGGCTCCCTGTCCAGCTTTTTCCCCTCGACCACCTCCCCGCTGGCCCGGTACGCTGACCGGGAGCCGATGGAGTACATCCGGCTGCTGAAGAAATGGAAATCCAAGCCGCAGCCCATCCGGGTGATCATCAGCGACTGCGACTTCAACCTGGCCATGAGCATCGACAGCCTGACCTACGGCAGCCACGAGGGGGACAAGGATGTGTATTACACCCTGGAACTGTCGGAATACCGCTTTTTGAACGTCCCCGCCGTCAAGGTGGAGAGCCAGGCCAAAAGCCAGACCAGCGGGCTGAACACCCGCCCCAATACCCAGGAGGCCCCCAAGACCGCCACGGTGGTGTCCGGGGACTGCCTGTGGAACCTGGCCAAGAAATACTACGGCGACGGGGCGCAGTACAAAAAAATCTATGAGGCCAACAAGGCGGTGATCGGGAGCAACCCCAACCTGATCAAGCCAGGCCAGAAGCTGGTGATCCCATGATCCAGAAGCAGCTGACGGCGGGGGGCAAGGACCTCTCCCAGCTGGTGGAAAAGGTCACCTGGAGCGGCGACAGCAAGCAGGTGGCCCGAAAGCTGACCTTTTCCATAGCGACTCGAAACACAGACCGCTTTCTCCCCAAGGTGACCATCAACGAGGGGGACAGCGTACTGTTCAGGGACGGGGACAAGACACTTTTCGGCGGTCCCGTCTTTGATATTGAAAAGTCAGCCTCCGGGAATCTCACCACCTTTACCGCCTTTGATTTGATGTTCTACATCAACAACAGCGATATCAGCAAGATTTTTGACGATACCCCAGAGGCCATCACCGCCTGGATATGCTCCCACCTGGGCGTCCCTTTCGGCTCCGCAGCCCCCACCGGCATCAAGATATATCTGCCCTGGCTGGGCAAGAAAGCCTATGAGGCCATCATGGCGGCCTACACCACCGCCAGCCGCCAGAACGGGAAGAAATACATCCCCCTGATGCAGAACGTCAACCAGGTGTGTGTGATCGAAAAGGGGGCGCTGTGCGGGGCGGTGTTGGATGGGGGCTATAACCTGACGGAGGCCACCTACAAGACCAGCCTGCAGAAGCTGGTGGACCGGGTGATCGTCACCGACAAGAACGGCAACCAAACCAGCGTGGTGGAGGATGCCGGGGCGCAGTCGAAGTATGGCGTGGTGCAGCGCGTCTACAAGCAGGAGGAGGGCAAGGACGCCGCCTCCGAGGCCAAGGCGCTGCTTCACGTCATGGACCAATCCGCAACCGTGACCGCCACCAGCGACACCCGCGCTGTCTCCGGCTATGCCATCGCCGTCCAGGAGGCCACCACGGGGCTTTACGGGAAGTTCTACATTGAGAGCGACACCCACACTTTTGAGGACGGCAAAGAAATGATGCAGCTGACCCTGGCCTTTTCCAACATGATGGATGAGAAGGAAGCTGGCAGTTAAGGAGGCGATACCATGGGTGAACGGTGGGCTGCAGATATGGTGGAGGCGCTGCGCTCTGCAAGCAAGAGCAGCAGCGGGCTGATGTTTGCGGAGGTCAAATCCGTGGTCCCGCTGACTATTCTGGCCCACGACCAGGTCATCAGCAAGGGGCTGTATATCAACCCGGCCCTGCTGGTGTGGGCCGAGGGCGGGGGCAGCCGTATCCCCCCGGAACTGGCCGGGCTGGCTCCCCACCCGTATTCGTTCCTGACCGAGTTCCATACGAAGTATGTGCTGAAGGCGGGCGACATGGTGGTGGTGCTTCAGGTGGGGGCTGGCTTCTACATTCTGGAGAAGGTGGTGAAGGTATGAGCATCTTCCCATTCATCGACCCGGAGGCGCTGGCGGGCAGCCAGGACAACGCCCTGCCTATGTTCCGGGAGTATGCTTACGACTACGAAAACAACCGGCTGCTGCTCCGGGACGGCCAGACCTACCTGGTAGAGGGCAACGAGGCCCTGCGCATCTGGATATTCAAGGCTCTGGACACGGAGCGGTTCCGATATACGGCTTACGATTCGGACTATGGCAGCGAGATCGACACGCTGATCGGGGCCGTCAATAGCAGCGTGATCCTGCCGGAGTTGAAGCGGTTTATCATCGAGGCGCTGATGGTAAACCCGTACATTGAGGAACTGAGCAATTTTCAATTTGAGCAATCCGGCAGCGGGGTGCGGGTGGAGTTCGACTGCACCACGGTGTACGGGAAAGACCAAATCACATGGGAGGCCAAGGGGGTGAAAGTGGCATAATGGAGGAAACCATGGACTTCAGCGCCAGCGCGGTGCTGCAGCGTATCCGCAACAGCCTGCAGAACCCCGCCAATAGGCTGGAGGGCGGTTTTTGCATGGATAACGCCCAGGCGGTGTCAGAGGAACTGGCCCGCCTGGACCTGATGGAGGTGAAGCCCATCCCTGACCGGGTGCTGCTGGACACCGCCGAGGGCGAGTATCTGGACCGCAAGGCCCTGGACTACAACGAGACCAGGAACCCCGCAGAAGCGGCGGTGGGCAACCTCCTGTTCACCGGGGAGCCGGGAACAGCAATCCCCACTGGCACCGAAGCGCTGTACGGCAGCCTGGTGTTTGAAACCACGGCGGCGGCCCGGATCAGCGCCGAGGGCTACTGCGAGGTGGGGGCGCGGTGCCAGACGGAGGGGACGGCGGGCAACGTGGCCGCCGAAACCATCACCGTCCTGCGCGTGGCCATCGACGGGGTGAAGTCTGTTACCAACACCGCCCCCTTCGGCGGCGGTACTCAGGCCGAGAGCGATGACTCCTTCAGGAGCCGCATTCTGGAGAAGATACGCCAGCCCATCACCAGCGGCAACCGAAACCATTTTATCTATTGGGCCAAGCAGGTGTCAGGCGTGGGCGGGGCCAAGTGCCTGGGTGCGGAGGTCTGCGGCCCCGGCAAGGTGCGGGTGATTGTTCTGTCCGACCAATACGCCGCCCCGGATGATGTGATCCTGGGCAACGTCAAAGCCCACATTGAGGAGGAGCGCCAGATCGGAGCGGCGGTAACGGTGGCCGCCGCCGCCCCCAAGGCCGTCGCCGTAGAGGTAACGGTGGTGGTGGCCAGCGGTTACAGTCTGGCCGACATCCGGCAGAATATCCAGACGGCGCTGCAGCGGTATGTGGACAGCGTGAACCGGGAGGACTTCAGCACCCCGCCCACCCAGAAGGATGAGGGACGGCAGAGCAGCATCAGCTATTACCGCATCGGTGACCTGATCTTCGGTGTGGAGGGGGTGGCCGATATTATCAGCTACACGCTGAACGGCGGCCTGACTTCGCTGGCCTCCGATTATGAGGAATATTTCTCCCTGGGGGAGGTGGCCGTCAGTGGCGATCAATGACAGGTTCATGCTCCCCAAACGGGTGCGCACCATGGAGCAGATGGCCGACCTGCTGGCAGCGGAGCAGGCTGAATTGGACCAAACCCAGCGCACCATCATGGCGCTGGAGAATCAGCTGACCATCAGCACCAGCACCCACCTGCTCCCCCGCCATGAGCGGCTGTTCGCCCTGCCTGTCAATACCACGGAGAGCCTGGAGGTGCGTCGGGCCAGGGTGCTGGCCAAGCTGAACACACGGGGAACCACCACCGTGCGGGCCATCCGGGATATGGTGGAGATCATCACCGGGCGGGAGGGCGATGTGATAGAGCATTTTGAGGACTATGCCTTTTCCGTGCTGATCAAGCTGCTGCCCACTGACGCCACCGCCGATGTGCAGGAACTGATCCGGCAGATTGAGGAGATCAAACCCGCCCACCTGCTCTTTGACATCATCGCGGCCTTTCGGCCCACCCCGCTGGTGCATGAGAGCCGCCTGGTTTTTCACCGGCTGGCCATGCGATTCTCCTGCTCCAACTCCAGGGGAACGCCAGTCATCCGCTTTGATGGCAGCATTCATTTCGACGGCTCCAGCCAGTTCAACCAGGCTCCTGACGGGATCAGCTTCTGGCGGGCCGCATTCAGAACATCATTTTTAAACCGGGAGGCGATCACCGGCACTGTGACCATAGACGATTGGTGCGCCTTCGATGGCACCGCTGCCTTTGACGGCTCCCGGAAATTCAACGCGCAGCACACGCAGGAGGAGTTATAGATGAATGAAAACAGCGTGATCACCAGGACCCGGCGCATCAAGTTTTGCCAGGCGTCCAGTGACGCCACGAAGCCGCTGCCCATCATCACCCACATCGCCTTTGGCAGCGGAGGCGTGAACCTCAGTGGTGAGCCTATCGCGCCTTCAGAGGCGCAGACGGCCCTGAACACGGAGATCGCCCGATACCCGGTGGACAGCGTGACCTACCCGGAGGAAACCACCGCCCGCTATGCGGTGACCATCCCCAAGGATGACCTGGCGGGTGAGATCATCAACGAGGCCGCCCTGGTGGACAGCGAGGGGGACGTGGCCGCCATCAAGACCATGTACTCCAAGCAGAAGGATGCGGGCGTCAGCTTCACCTTCGAGTTCGACGATGAATTTTAACCAGGAGGGAACTGAGAATGGCAGAGGAATATTACAGCCTCCCGGAGGCCCCGGTTTATAACGCAGAGGAGATCAGAAAAATCCAGGACAGCGACCCGGTGCGGGCCAGCACCATTGTCAACCCGGTGGTGGAGCGGCTGATCGAGAACATCCACGCCGTCAAGCTGCAGGCCGATGACAACACAGCGGCCATCGCCAGGACGCTGGGTGTGGCCGAGGACGCCGATGACAAAGCGGAACGCGCCCTCCGGGCCGCGCAGCAGGCCGCCCAGGACGCAGCCGGTGCCAGGTTGTCCGCAGACCAGGCCATGGTGGCCGCTGACGCCGCCCTGGAGGCCATCACGAAGCTGGCCAATACCATCGACGCCATCCCCTCGCAAAACGGCAGCCTGACCTATACAGGCAGCGCACAGACGCCATCCTGGAACAGCTTCAACCCTGATGCCCTGGAGATCGGCGGGGACACCTCCGGCGTCAACGCCGGGACCTACACCGCCACCTTTACCCCCAAGGAGAACTACACCTGGGGCGACGGCACCAATGATGCCCGGTCCGTGACCTGGACCATCGGGCGGGCGGCTATCGCCGCCGCACCGGTCCAGAGCGGGAGCCTGACATACACAGGACAGGAACAGACCCCCAGCTGGAGCAACTACAACACGGCCCAGCTGACCATCGGCGGCACCACCAGCGCCACCGAGGCCGGGAGCCACAGCGCCATGTTTACCCCCACAGCGAACTATCAATGGAGCGATGGCAGCGCGGCAGCCCGGTCTATCTCCTGGACTATCGGGCGGGCTGTCATCGCCAACACCCCGGCGCAGAGCGGGAGCCTGACCTATACCGGCAGCACACAGACCCCCAGCTGGAGCAACTACAACAGCGCCCAGCTGACCATCGGCGGCACGGCCAGCGCCACCAATGCCGGGACCTACTCGGCCTCCTTTACCCCCACCGCCAATTATCAGTGGGCTGACGGGAAAACCGCCGCGAAGTCGGTAAACTGGACCATCGCCAAGGCGGCTGGCAGCTTATCTCTGAACAAGACCAGCATGACCCTGAACGGCTCCACAAAATCCAGCACTATCGCGGTGACACGGGCCGGGGACGGCGCGGTGAGCGCCACCTCCAGCAATACCAGCGTGGCCACCGTCAGCGTATCCGGCACCACCGTTACTGTCACCGGGAAAGCCTACGGCACGGTGACCATCACGGTCAAGGTGGCTGCGGGGACCAACCACACGGCCCCGGCAGATAAGACCTGCAGCGTGACAGTGAACGTGTTTAACACCTCTATCGCCAGCAACAGTTGGGCCGCGATCAAAGCCGCCAGCGATGCCGGGGAGGGTGCCAACTTCTGGAGCGTGGGCGACACCAAGCCCATCGTCATCAACGGGAAGGTGGGCAATTACACCTTCTCCAACCTGACCATTAACCCCTTTATCTTGGGTTTCAACCACAACAGCGCCAAGGAGGGGACCAAGCGCATCCACTGGTTGATCGGGAAAATCAGCGGCAAGATGGTGGGCCTGTGCGATGATAAATATGGAAGTTACGTATCTGGCGAGGGCTACTTCCACATGAATACCAGCAACACCAACGTGGGCGGCTGGAAGGACAGCTATATGCGCAAGACGCTACTGGGCAACAGCAACGCGCCCACCAGCCCGCTGGCCAACAGTCTGATGGCCGCCCTACCCTCCGACCTGCGGGCCGTCATGAAAGCGGTGACCAAGTACACGGACAACGTGGGCAACAATACCGGCCATACCGCAGGCAATGTGACCAGCACCAGCGATTACCTGTTCCTGCTGTCGAACTATGAAGTACAAGGTAACGATGGCTATGCAAATAGCTATGAGAAGAACTCTCAGGCTCAGTACGACTATTTTAAAGCAGGTAACAGCAAGGTGGCGTATAGGCACAGCGCCATAGGTACAGCCGTGTGGTGGTGGCTGCGGTCCCCCTATTACAACAACAACAATAACTTCTGCAATGTCAACACGGACGGCAACTACAACAACAACAACGCTTACTACTCGGCTGGGCTGCTGCCCGGCTTTGCTGTCTAATCCTCCGCAGAGTATCCAGCCCCCATCCCACCCGCGCAAGCGGGTGGCCCACCAGGGCCACGCCCACCGGCCCGCAGGGCCGGAACATGGAGGGCGCGTAAGCGCCCGACGCGATTTTTGAAAATCGACCCTATGTTTTAAACCCCGTTTATGATATACTCAGGCGAGAGATTATAGCGAAAGGGGTGAAAATATGTCGGTGCTGAAAAATCGGCGCATCACCAGCAAGGCCGAGTTTGTGAACACAGCCAGCGAGATTTACGATGATGTCATCGAATTTCTAACGAGGCTGTCTACCCGGTATTCCCGCCTGATGGCAGAGCCGATTGCAAAGCTGGCTGGAGAGGTGGAAGATCATGCGGAAAAGGCAAACAGCATTTTTCCCTCAGACCCCCAGCGGATCGACCTGCGCATAGGGCATCTTCTGGAGGCCAGGGCCTCCCTGATGGCGCTGGATGTGCGGCTCGGAAAATGCTATCGTATTATGAACAAAAACCCGGAGGGGTGCTACACCACCTCCAAGGGCCGGACGTTGGACGCCAAGGAGGCGTCGGAGCGGCTGGAGGCGATGGCAGATAATCTTGGGGCCAAGATTGACCGCGAGAATGATCTGCTGAAAGGCCAGATCGAGTCAACGAGTAAGCGCCGGAGGAAATAAGGATCGCTTGGGTGTACTTCTGATAATTTACTGCGAGCCGTGTGGTGGTGGCTGCGGTCCCCCTATTACAACAACAACAATAACTTCTGCAATGTCAACACGGACGGCAACTACAACAACAACAACGCTTACTACTCGGCTGGGCTGCTGCCCGGATTTTACGAAAATACGAGGTCAAACGGAGTAACGATTGTGAAAGACGACCTTCGTAAAAGGAGAAGTACTTCCCTGGGTTTTAATCCCTAAAACTGCCCTTTGATGCCCCTGCACGGACGCTTCTTGCATGGCGTGGGATGTGCCTGACCACGTTTCATGTGCCGGGGCAACGCAGATTTAGACGGCACCCGACAAGACAACTGTACGGAGGGCGAATACTTTATTATGACCAGCCAGGAGCGCCGGGAGGCGCGATACCAACGCCGCAAAGCAAAGCGGCAGGCCAGGAGGGAAGCCAGGTGTGCGGCCCTCGGCCCCATCGACAAGGTGTTTTCCTATCGGAAAATGTTCTTTTACGGACACCGTTGCTGCAATGGTGTCAACTGGAAGCAGTCAACTCAGAACTTCAAATTGCACCTGTTTTCCGGCACCGCAAGACGCCGGAGGGAGGTGCTGGAGGGCCGCTGGAAGCCCAAGAAATGCACCCACTTTACCTTGTGTGAGCGGGGTAAGGTGCGGCCCATCGACGCCCCGCACATCACAGACCGGCAGGTGCATAAGACACACTGCAACGAGGTCCTGATCCCCCTCTACACCCCCAGCATGATCTACGACAACGGGGCCAGCCAGCGGGGCAAGGGCCTGCACTGGCATTTTCGGCGCATCAAAGACCAGCTGCACTGGCACTTTCGCCGGTGGGGCCGGGAGGGCGCTGTTGGGCTGATAGACCTGAAAGGCTTCTTTCCCAATGCTCCGCGCTGGAGCATCTATCAGCGGCACCAGCTGCTGATCACGAATCCTGACCTGCGCTGGCTGGCTGATACGGTGGTCCAATACGCTCCCAGCACCGCGCCGGAGCGGGGGATGCCCCTGGGCGTGGAGCCGTCCCAGCAGGAGATGGTGGCCCTGCCCAGCGCGGTGGATAACTGGCTGAAGTGCCAGAAGGGCATCCATTGCGCTGGGCATTACATGGATGACTATTACATCATCATGCCCGATGCGGAGCAGCTGAAAGCGGTGATCCGGGAGATGGTGCGCCGGTTCGAGGCCATGGGCATCCGGGTAAATAAGCGGAAGTGCAAGATCATCCCTCTCACAAAACCCTTCCGCTGGTGCAAGGCCCGGTTCACGCTGACGGAGACCGGGAAGATCAAGGTCAACGGCAGCCGGGACGGGGTAAAGCGCGCCCGCCGAAAGCTGAAGCTGTTTTATCGGGAGTTCAAGGCCGGGAAGCGCCCCTTTGCGGACGTGGAGCAGTACATGAACTGCCAGAGCGCGTACTATAAAAACTTTAACGACCATGGGCGGCTGCTTCGCCTGCAGCGGCTGTATCATGCAATCTTTTTCGGAGGTGGACAATGTTCAGGATCACAAAAAACGGGGCCAGCGTCGGCATGACCGAGGCCCCGACCTACATCAAACAACACAGCAATGGCAGCTTTGTCCTTTGCCCGGAGCCGGAGGCTTCGGGCATTGCCTTTGCCGGTTCAGTTTATCATTTGCTGGGCCGGGAGCCGCTGGAGGGGGCCGAGTCCGTCATGCTGGAGGAGGTTGACGCTGGCACCGAGATCGCCAGGGCCAACGAAACCAACGGCATTGTATTTGTGACCCTGGCCGAGTCCGGGGGCATCGACGCTGCCACGGCAGCGGAACACGCTGACCTGTTTGCCGAGTGGGCCTATCCCATCAAGTACAAGGAGGGGCAAATCCGCAGGTATGGCGGGGCGCTTTATAAGTGCGTTCAGGAACATACCTCACAGGCCGACTGGACGCCCGACAACGCCTCCAGCCTGTGGGCGGGTACATCCGACCCTGCCGAGGAATGGCCCACCTGGAGCGCCCCTGTGGGGGCGCACGACGCCTATTCTGCCGGGGCCAAGGTAAGCCATGGGGAGAAGCACTGGATCAGCGACCAGGACGGCAACGTGTGGGAACCGGGCGTCTATGGCTGGACCGAGGCCGTGGAGGAGCCTGGCGATGGAGCATAACAGCTATATCGCCAGGAGGCGGGCCAGATTCTCAGGTATTGGCGGCATCCTGGTGAATATCCCCTATGGGACGGCGCTGGAAGCCAGGGAGGGCTTCATCCTTTTTAAGGGGCGGCCCGTATGCGCGGTCACCAGCCAGAACGCCTACGACCATTTCAGCCAGAACGACGATGGCTGTGGCCGGGAGCGCGGGACGCTGGTGGCCACAATTATCTCCTGCCTGGAACGGCGGGATGATGGCTACCAGGCCCGCTGGGATAAGGTGTGGGGCGATCCCCTGTGCCAGAAATACAGAAGGCCGGAGCATGAGGACTTCTGGCTGTGGAACTATGATTTTTTCAATGCGCCGGTGGTGGACCTCTACCACATCGCCCGGCTGATCGGGGCGCGGGCGCAGTAAGTTCAGATAGAAAGGCTGCTCACAGAGCGGCCTTTTTATATTGCCTTTAAAAGCCGTTTGAAAGGAGGCGGTGGCCTATGTCCCACTGATGGTTGACGGGTGCTGGAGCGGGGACGGCGCGGCTTCAGCGCAGCCCAGGGAGCGCCGAGAACAACGAAAGGAAGATGCACATGGAAATCTATGAGATCATCGGTAAGCTGCTGGCCGCCTTTGTGGTGGGCCTGGTTGCCTACCTGGTGCCGAAAGCCAGGGCCTGGTTTGTGGCCAACACTGACAAGACCGCCCAAGAGCGGATCAACCAGCTGGTCACCGCTTTCGCCAGGGCAGCGGAGCAGCTGTTCCACGACACGGACCCCTCCGGGGCCAAGCGCCAGCAGTTTGTCAGGGAACAGCTGTCTGCCTTGGGCATTGAGATCACCGAGGCCGTTATTAACATGATCGAGGGCGCAGTGTGGGAAATCAACACGGAAACCAAGAAAGCCCAGGTGCAGACCAAGGAGATCGTTTCCGCAAATGTGGACGCCCTGGCAGAGGCGGTGACGCAGGAGGTGCTTGCCCGACTGCCGGGGCAGACACATGAATAAACGGCCTGTTTCCTATCTCCAGACCGACTCCCGGTGGGCCAAGAAGCCCTACCGGGTGCCGGGGGAGAACAGCACCATCGGGGACTCCGGGTGCGGCCCCACCGCCGCCGCCATGCTGATCGAAACGCTGACCGGCAAGACCTACACCCCGGAGGACGCCTGTGCCTGGTCTGTCGCCCATGGGTATAAGGCCCTGAAGGCGGGGACCTATTACGCCTACTTCGCGCCGCAGTTTGCAGAGTTTGGCATCAAGTGTTGGCAGCTGTCCTGGACCAACGGCTACCACAACCCCAAGGCCAAGGTCCACGACCAGGCCCTGGAGTATCTGAAGCAGGGCTACTATCTGATCGCCCTGATGAAGAAAGGCACCTGGACTGGCGGCGGCCACTTCGTGGTGGTTTGGTGGGCAGATAATAAAATCCGCATCAATGACCCGGCCAGCACCAGGGACAAGCGCCTGAACGGGGACCCGGCAACCTTCCGCAACGAGGCCGCCTATTATTGGGTGGTGGATGCCAGGGCCTACAACAATGGCGGCGGGGCTTCTCCCGCAGTGCCGGAGTACAGCACTTATACTGTGAAGGCCGGGGACAGCCTGTCGGCCATTGGGGCCAAGACGGGGGTGGACTGGAAAACCATCGCCGCCCTGAACGGTATCAGCAGCCCATACACCATCCACCCCGGCCAGGTGCTGAAGCTGGCCGAGAAGCCCAAGGAGGACGATAACATGGACCAGGATAAGTTCAATAAGATGTTTGAAACGGCGATGCAGCAGTACCGCCAGAGCCTGCGGGATAACGACTGCGGCGAGTGGAGCCGGGCGGCCCGGCAGTTCGCCGTGGACCAGGGCATTTTCGCCGGGAGCGGCACCATGGCCCCGGATGGCCAGCCCAACATGATGTGGGAGGACCTTCTGACCCGTGAGCAGTGCGCCCAGGTGCTTTACCGCTTCGCTCAGAAGTTCAACCTGGTATGACCATCACCGTAGGCGGTAAGAGGTCCCGGAGCCGCAAGAAAACCAAGCGCACCGACTACTCCAAACAGATGATCACCGATATCCGGGCGCTGCTTTGGGTGGTGACGGTGGGTGGGCTGTTGCTGGCCGCCTACTGCATCCGCACAGGTTACACCGGGGCGCTGCCCTGGCTGACCGCCATGGTGGGGCTGCCCTGGACCGCTCACGGTGTGGTCTGCTCCAACTATCTCAGCATGGCCAAGTCTGACCACAGGCGGGGCGGGATCACTTTTGAGAGCGCAAAGGCCAAGGACTTCTCCCAAGTGGCCGAGGAGGGCGAAAACAGCCCTCCCATCTAATGTGTTGCTTCATCTAATCGCCCCAAAAACGAAAGGATGAAGCATATTGAATAGCTTTTTTGGTTGGATTGGCGGCAAGCGCCAGCTGCGGAAGGAGATCATTGCCAGATTCCCCGCAGATGGCATAGGCCGCTATATTGAGGTGTTCGGCGGCGCTGGATGGGTGCTTTTTGGCAAAGATAAGGTTCCTGACCAACTGGAGGTCTACAACGACATCAACGGGGGCCTGGTGAACCTGTTCCGCTGTGTAAAATATCACTGCGGCGAGGTACAGAAGGAACTGGACTGGATGCTGACTTCCAGGGAACAGTTCTTTGATTGCCTGGCACAGTTGGACACTCGCGGCCTGACCGACATCCAGCGGGCGGCGCGGTTCTTCTATACCATCAAGATCAGCTTCGGCTGTGATCAGCGCACCTACGCCACCAGCGCCAGAACGATTGACAACGCCGCCGCATACCTGGAAAAGGTCAAGGAGCGCCTGCGGGGTGTCAATATCGAACACAAGGACTTCGCTGACCTGATCCGGGTGTATGACCGAAAGGACGCCCTTTTTTACCTCGACCCGCCCTATGTTGGCACGGAGGGGTATTACGACAGCCCGTTTAAGACCGAGGACCACCAGCGACTGGCAGAGCAACTGAAGCACATCAAAGGGCGCTTTATTTTGTCCTATAATGATGACGCTTCCATCCGGGAACTGTACGCATGGTGCAACGTGGAGACCGTCATCCGAAAGAACACCCTGGCGGGCAACGGCGACAACCGAGCGCCGTTTGCGGAATTGATCATCAAGAACTTTTGAACCATTACGCACAACGGAATAATCTTCCGAATCAAAGGCAACGCCCCACATTTAAGATAAAATCCTGTGTAGGGGCGATTAGATGATCATAAACCATCTCTCGCGCATCCTCGGAGAAAAGCGTTGGAGCCAAGCAAAGCTGGTCAGGGCAACAGGTATCCGTGCAGCGACTATCAACGAACTGTATAATGATTTCGCCGCACGGATTTCCCTGGAGAACCTGGACAGGCTATGCGAGGCGCTCGACTGCGATGTTTCTGACATCTTCGAGTACATACCAAATCACCAACGCAAGACGGGGAAAGACCTGATTGCCGAAGAACATGGCAATCGCAACAAGCCGCCTGCTGATCGCAGGTAAAGGAAAGGCGTTTAAGAGGAATTTTTTGACCTCTTAAACGCCTTTTCCTGTATTTACGAAAGCGGGATTTTAAGCCTTTAATTTTTGGGCTTTATTTGCAAAAAATTTGCGCTCCGTTTGCAAAGCAACAATGGTTTCGATTACCTTTGTCTTAAATTCCGCTGTATATCTCCTGTTTGGCACTCCCTTTGGCATATACTCACTCCCCTTTTTTCTATTTTATCATTTTTGTCTATCTATTGGGGGGCGGTTCAGTTCCTCCACATCGATGTGATTTTTGAGCTCAGGAACAGCATAAGCCCTCCCCCGGGGGGAGAGTCAAGAGGGATTTTTAAATTTTTCTCCGCCGGAGAAAAACCGCCCGCGCCGGAAGGCGCGGGCGGTTAAAATCATTCCACAGTGACCGATTTTGCCAGGTTCCGGGGCTTGTCGATGTCGCATCCCCGCTGCAGCGCCACGTAGTAGGCGAAGAGCTGGAGAGGAACAATGCCCAGGGAGGGCTGGAGCACGGGATGGGTGTCCGGCACGGCGACAACCGCGTCGGCGGTCTTTGCCATCTTCTCCCGGAAGCTCTCCGTTGTGACGGCCAGAACCTCCGCTCCCCGAGCCTTCACCTCCACCACGTTGCTCATGGCCTTGTCGAAGAGAGGCCCGTAGGTACCCAGGGCTACCACCAGCGTCCCCGGCTCAATGAGGGAGATGGTGCCGTGCTTCAACTCGCCGGAGGCGTAGGCCTCGGAGTGGATGTAGCTGATCTCCTTCAATTTGAGGGAGCCCTCCAGGCCCATGGCGTAGTCCAGGTTCCGCCCGATGTAGAAGACGGAGCTGTGGTTGAAGTACCGGGAGGCAAAGTACTGGGTGTCCTGAAAATCCCGGAGATACCGCTCCATCTTCTCCGGCAGGGCCTGGAGCTCCGCCAGAATGGCGTCGTACTCACTCCGCTCCACGGTGCCCAGCAGATCCGCCAGATACAGCCCCACCAGGTCCAGCGCCGCCAGCTGGGTAGAGTAGCCCTTGCTGGTGGCCACGGCGATCTCCGGCCCGGCCCAGGTGTACAGCACGTCGTCCGCCTCCCGGGCGATGGAGCTGCCTACCACGTTGCAGATGGCCAGCGTCCGGCCCCCCAGGCGCTTGGCCTCCCGCAGGGCGGCCATGGTGTCCAGCGTCTCGCCGGACTGGCTGATGGTGATCACCAGGGTGTTGCCGTCCACCAGCGGCTCGCTGTACCGGAACTCCGAGGCCAGCACCACCTCCACCGGCCGCCGCAGCAGCCGCTCCCAGACGTACTTCCCCACGATCCCCGCGTGGTAGGCGGAGCCGCAGGCCACCATGTAGATGTGGGAGATGCTCCGGGCATAGTCCGCCGTCAGAGTGATGTCGTCCAGCACGATCCGCCCCTCCCGCACACGGGGGGAGATGGTCTTGCGGATGGCCTCCGGCTGCTCCAGAATCTCCTTGAACATGAAGTGGGCATAGCCGCCCTTCTCCGCCGCGGAGACATCCCAGTCCACTATATTGTACTTTTTGTCCACTGGGATCAATTCGTCGTCGAACACGTCAATGCTGTCCGGTGTCACCACGGCGATCTCGCCGTCCTCCATGTAGATGACGTCCCGGGTGTACTTGATGATGGCCGTCACGTCGGAGGCGATAAAGTTCCCGTTTTCGCCCTTCCCCAGGATCAGCGGGCTGTCCTTCCGGGCGGCGATCAGGGCGTTGGGGTAGTCGGAGCAGATGATGCCGAAGGCGTAGGAACCCTCGATCCGGCGCAGGACCCGGCCCACCGCCTCCAGCATGTTGCGGCACTCGTTGTAGTGGTACTCCAGCAGCTGGGCCACCACCTCCGAGTCCGTGTCGGAGGCGAACTTCACCCCCAGCTTCATCAGGTGCTCCTTGAGCTCCAGGTAGTTCTCAATGATGCCGTTGTGGACCAGGGCGATGCTGCCGTTCTCGCTGACATGGGGGTGGGCGTTCACGTCGTTGGGCTCCCCGTGGGTGGCCCAGCGGGTGTGGCCGATGCCCAGCGTCCCCTCCAGGTCCGCTCCGCCGTGGGTCAGGTCCGACAGGACCCGCAGACGGCCCTTGGTCTTGCGCACCTGGAGCCCTCTGGTCTCCGAGCGGACGGCGATGCCTGCCGAGTCATAGCCCCGGTACTCCATCCGCTCCAGACCGTCCAGCAGAATCGGGGCGGCCTGGTCCTGCCGTCCCGCGAATCCAATAATTCCGCACATAGTAAAAAAATCCTCCTGATTTTTGACCAAGAGGACAAACGCGCAGGATTTGTCGCTCTCTCCGCGGCCGCGGCCTCTTTGTTTTGCGGTCGCCCGCATATTTCAAGGCCCGCGTCACGCGCCCGCGGGGCACGGAGGGACATCCGCCGAATCTTCGATCCTTCCCTCTCCTCGTCGTCCTGTAAGGCATTTTTACATTACAGGCACTGGCGCTTTTGATGGGATTGCCCCATAGTCCTCCTTTCTCTCTGCGCTTTTATGATAAAGTCTCCCTCCGGAGACAATATCCCGGAATAATTCAGCGGCGGCGGCAGACACTATCCCGACGGAGGGAGACCGCCTATGATGACCGCCTTCGCGCGCACCGTGATCCTCTATTTTCTCATTATGATCGGCCTGCGTCTGATGGGCAAGCGCCAGATCGGCGAGCTGGAGCCCAGCGAGCTGGTGCTGACCATGATGATCTCGGACCTGGCCACCGTGCCCATGCAGGACTTCGGCATCCCGCTGCTGGCCGGCGTCATCCCCATTCTGACGCTGCTGGCCCTCTCCATGCTGATGAGCCAGCTGTCCCTGCGGAACCTGCGGTTCCGGGAGCTGGTCTGCGGAACGCCCGCCGTTCTGATCCGCCACGGAGTTATCCAGCAGAAGACCATGCGGGAAAACCGCTACACCCTGGACGAGCTCCTGGAGGAGCTGCGATGCCAGGGAATCTCCTGTGTGGAGGACGTGAAATACGCCGTCCTGGAGAACTCCGGCCAGCTGTCCGTCCTGCCCTGGACCCGCCAGCAGCCCCCCACCGCCGCCCAGCTCCGGCTGGAGCTGGAGGACGACGTGACGCTGCCCACGGTCCTCATCAACGACGGGCGGCTCCTGCGGAAAAATCTCGCCGCCTGCGGCCGGGACCGCGCCTGGCTGGACACGCAGCTGCGGGAACGGCAGCTGTCCTCCCCCGGGGAGGTCTTTCTCCTGACCCTGGACGAACAGGGTCAGGTAAACTGCGTCAAAAAGGAGGACGGCCCATGAGGGGAACTCTGCCGCCCCTGACTCTGCTGGCGCTCCTGCTGGCCTTCGCCCTGTGGAACGGAGACCGGATCACCGGCGACACCGGCCGCTGGCGGGCACAATTGCAGCGGGCGGACACCCTGGCGCAGGCGGAGGACTGGGCCGGGGCGGCCGGCGCCCTCGCGGAGAGCCACGCGGACTGGACCCGGCGCCAGACCTATCTCCACATCGTCTCTCAGCACAGCGCCGTGGACGAGGCGGAGGCCATGTACCGCCGCTGCCAGGCCTTTGCCGCCGTTCAGGAGCTCTCGGAGTTCCGGGCGGAAGTGGCGGGCCTGCGGGAACAGCTGCGGCTGCTGGCGGAGATGGAGCGGCTCAGCATCCGAAATATCCTGTAGTCACTCGTCCTCCAGCAGCAGCTTGTTCAGCTCCTCCTTGAAGGTGTCGATGTCCTTGAACTGGCGGTACACCGAGGCGAAGCGGACATAGGCCACCTGGTCCACCTTCCGCAGCCGCTCCATGACCTTCTCCCCCACGTCCTCGGTGCTGATCTCCCGCTCCATGGTGTTCTGGAGGTCCTGCTCGATCTCCGCGGCGATCCGCTCCAGGTCCGCCAGGGGAACCGGGCGCTTCTCGCAGGCGCGGATCATGCCGGCGAGCACCTTCCGCCGGTCAAAGCTCTGGCGACTGCCGTCCTTCTTCATCACCACCATGGGGAGGCTCTCCACCGTCTCATAGGTGGTGAACCGCTTGCCGCAGGAGAGGCACTCCCTCCGGCGGCGGATGCTGGCCCCCTCCTCAGCGGGCCGGGAATCGATGACCTTGCTCTCGCTGTACCCACAAAACGGACACTTCATATAAATGGCCTCCATTTCCTCGCCGGCAGTCCGCCGGCGGTTTTCCTCTGTACCCCTCCGCTCCTCCGGGGCGGACCTGTGCGGAATCCATCTGTTTCGCGGCCATTATACCATAAAAGCGGCGGATATGGTAGACATAATTTCACGTTCCTCAAAGTTTTTTCTCCCCGCCTCCCAGGCGCCGGTGCCGGTCCTCACGGAAACACCGGACGCTCCTCCCCGTCAAAGGCAAAGACGGCGTAGCTTCCGCCATTGATAGAGCGGATGGAGGCAAAGCAGAAGAGCGTGGGCAGGGGAAACGCCTTTTTGCTGTCCCAGGGCAGAGCCAGGAGCGTCCGTCCCTCCTCTGTCCGGACCAGAGCCCCTGCGGCGCCCCGCAGCCGCTTGCGCAGCCAGGACGCCTGAAACAGTGTCTCCGGGTCCGGCACAGCCTGCCAGACCTGCCGGTCCTCCGCCGCCGCGGGCCGGACCTCTCCCCGCAGCAGCCGGCCCAGAGGCTCCGTCATCCGCCCGGAAAACCTCCGCCGGATCACCGCCTCCTGCCCCATTGGCTCCAGGACCCCCAGGCGCAGAGAGCCCTCCTGGCCCACGGCCCAGGCGCACCACAGCCCCCCGCCCGGCGGCAGGCGGCAGCGGGCATCAAACCAGGTGTAGAGGGCCTCCCGCTCCACGGTCAGCTCCCCCGCCGCCCTGCCGTCCAGCAGCAGCGGAAATTTATCCATACATCTCCTGTCCACGCCAGCACCTCCCCCGCCGGGTCACGGGCCGGGGAGAAAAACATACCCCGCCTGTGCCAATCTATGCGCAGGCGGGGCCGGTTATGCGGTTTTTCCTCAGGCAATGGCATAGGAGCCCCGCACCAGCAGCTTGGTGGTGGCGGCGGTGGCCCGGACAGCCCGGTTCTCAATGGTCATCATATAGAGGTGGTTCTGGGCCAGGGCGCCGCCGTTGTTCAGCGTGCCGGCGGTGGTCTCATCGATCAGCCCCGGCGCGGAGGGCGTCACACAGACGGCGGTGCCCACCCGCAGCATCACCTCGCAGCCGATGCCTCCCGTCAGGGTCTGCCCGCTGGAGAGGGTCACCACGGTGAACTCGGCCGCCGTGGCCGCCCCCCCGCCGGAGAGCTGGCCCCCCGGCTGGCCGGTCCGGGCGGCGATCTTCTCATCCACCCGGGCCATGATGGTGTTCATAAACGTCTCGTTCAAATAGCTCAGGGTCACCAGGGGGTCCTGGGCGGAGCCGGCCTCCGCCGCCAGCGCCGTGGTCATCAGAACGCCGCACAGGGCCGCCGCCGCGGCCAGGCGGAAAAGGCAGTTCTTCCTTTTCATTATGTACCTCCTCTGTAAAACCGTCCTCCCGGAAAAGCAGACCTCCTCCGGGAGGACCAGCGACTCACACCAGATGGTCGTGCGGCGGTCCAAGGCTCACCGCGATGGCCCTTTTGCCCGCCGCAGGAGCTCTTTTGATCTCACTCAACTCGCCGGAGGAAAATTCCGCCGATTTCGGGGCTTCGCCTCCGTGAAACATCTGACGCCGCACCCGCGGCGGGGTCGATCCGGCGCTTCTCCTCCGCACGGCACTCGTTCAAACCAGCTGGTCGTGCGGCAGTCCAAAGCTCACCGCGATGGCCGTATCGACCTTTTCCATCACATGTTCCTCCACGTGGCCCATGCGCTCCCGCAGCCGCTTTTTGTCCAGGGTCCGCACCTGCTCCAGCAGGACCACGGAGTCCCGGCTCAGGCCGCAGCTCTGGTCCACGGGGAGATCGATATGTGTCGGCAGCCGGGCCTTGCCCGTCTGGGAGGTAATGGCCGCCGCGATCACAGTGGGGCTGTAACGGTTTCCGGTGTCGTTCTGGATGATCAGAACCGGCCGGACGCCGCCCTGCTCGCTGCCCACCACCGGGGAGAGATCGGCATAGTAAATATCGCCGCGCTTGACACTCGTATCCACAAAGTTCACACTCCGCCGAAAGAAGTACCCGTCACCGAAAGCCCTTCGGTGAGGCCACTTTCATTCTCCCACGCAGTTCCGGAATTTATACGCTGCCCCGCAGGTAAAATTCCGGCGTCTCCGCCCCGCAGTATCCTATGCGCGGGACAGGGCCGGAGTGTGCGCCCGGTCCTTCCTCAGAGCAGCAGCCGCAGGCTGCGCTCCACCACCCGGCCCCCCTGGAGATACACCCGGGGCACCCGCTTGCTGACCGCGCAGGTCAGCTCGTAGGGGATGGTTCCCAGCGTCGCCGCCAGCTCGTCCACCGGCTGGCGCGGCCCGAAGACCTCCACCTCATCGCCCTCGCGGACATCCGGCAGGCCGGTGAGGTCCACCATGGTCATGTCCATGCAGATCCGCCCCAGGATGGGGGCGGGGCCATGGGCCGTCTGCACCGCCGCGCGGTTGGAGAGGCCCCGGAACAGCCCGTCGGCGTAGCCGATGGGCAGCACCCCCACCCGGGTCTCTCCCCCGGTGCGGAAGGTCCTGCCGTAGCTGATGTCCGTCCCCGGGTCAAAGGTCTTGACGGCGTAGACGCTGGATTTCAGTGTCATCACCGGCCGCAGGCCCAGCCGCTCCCGGTCCCCTCCCGCCCCGTACAGGGCGATGCCGGGGCGCACCATGTCCAAATACATCTCCGGATACCGGGCCAGGGTGCCGCTGTTGGCGCAGTGCCGCAGGGCAAAGGTCCGTCCCTTTGCCGCCAGGGCCTCCAGCACCCGTGTGAAGAGCGCGAACTGACGACGGGTGTACGCCTCGCTCTCCCCGCCGTCCTCGTCGGCGGCGGCAAAGTGGGTGAAGATCCCCTCCGCCTCCAGACCGGGCAGGGCGCAGGCGCGGGCGATGGCCTCCACGCCGCTGTCGAAGTGCCCGTCCCGCACCTGGACGCCCAGGCGGGACATCCCGGTGTCCACCTTCATATGCACCTTCAGCGTTCCGCCGCAGGCGGAGGCCGCGGCGCTGTACGCCTCCGCCTTGTCCAGGTCCGAGACAGCCTGGGTGATGTTGAGGGCGATCAGCCGGGGCACCATCTCCGGCGGGGTGTGGCCCAGGATCAAAACGGGGGCCAGAATCCCCCCATGACGCAGCTCCCGGGCCTCGTCCAGGCTGGCCACCGCCAGGTAGTCCGCCCCCAGCCGCTCCAGAAGAGCAGCCGCCTGCAGCGCGCCGTGGCCGTAGGCGTCCGCCTTCACCACGCCCAGGTACCTGACCCCGGGCCCGGTGAGCGCCCGGGCCCGGTGGTAGTTGTGGGCCAGGGCGTCCAGGTCAATCTCCGCCCAGGTCCTTCTCAAAAATGTGTCATCCATTCTACAGCGCCACCTTAAAACAACAGTTTCGCGGGGCCGGGATGCCCTCAGGCCACCCCGCTCTCCTCCGTGGACTCCATTGTATCACAAAAAGCAAAGCTCGTAAAGTCCGCTGTTAAAATGATCTCCCCGTCCACGGCGATCTCCCCCCGGAGGGGCGTCCCGTCCTCCTGCCGAAGCCACACGGTGGAGACGATCTTCCCGTCCTGGAGGCCGCTCTGGTCCACGGTGAGCCGCAGGCAGGGGATCTCGTTCCAGTCCTCCCGGTTCTCCTCCAGCAGCCAGCCGTCCCGCAGGGCGCTCATCAGCCGGGGCAGGCAGGCGGCGGGGCTGATCTCCTCGCTGCCCAGCGTCCCCGCGTTCAGACAGGCGTCCTCGTACTCGATGCGCCAGCCGCTGCCGCTGACCGCCGCCCTGACCCCGGCGATGGACGCCGGCTCCAGCACCTCCACGGTGCTCTCCCCGTCCGGCGCGTACTCACACCGCAGCAGGGCCTCCCACTCCAGCCCCTCCTGACCGCAGGTCACATCAGCCTCCATGGTGCAGCCCGCCATGTCATGATACCGCTGGCGCAGGTCCACCGTCTCCGCCTCTCCCGCCCCGCCGCCGGCGCAGCCCGCCAGCAGCAGGAGCAGGGCCATCATTGGTACACAGAAGCCTCTGCGCACCGAAATTCCTCCTTCTTACAGTTCCCGAAATGCCCCGGGCAGTTGGGAGATCACGTCCTCCGGCGTCACACACCACGCCGTCAGGCGCTCCGCCGCCAGGTCCCCGGCGCGGCCATGGAGCCACACGCCCCCCGCCGCCGCCCGGACCGGCGCGGCCCCCTGGGCCAGGAGGGAGGCGATGATCCCCGTCAGCACGTCGCCGCTCCCCCCCTTGGCAAGACCTGAATTGCCGGTGGTGTTCACCAGCACGGTGCCCGCCGCCGTGGCCGTCACAGTCCGGTGGCCCTTCAGGACCAGCGTGCATCCGTGCCGGAGAGCAAATCGCCGGGCCGCCTCCGCCCTGCCGGCTGTAAGGTCCCCTCCGATCCGGGCGAACTCCCCGTCGTGGGGCGTCAGGATGGTGACCCTGTCCCGCCGGGCGTCCAAAACATCTATATGCCCCTCCAGGGCGTTTATGCCATCGGCGTCCAGCACCACCGGCTTTTCCGTCCGTTTCAGGACCTCCCGCACCAGCTCTGCCGTGTCCCCGTTCCGGCCCAGGCCCGGGCCGACGGCCAATACATCACAGCCCTCCAGCTTTTCCATAACCGCTGGAAGGGCCGCTTCCCGGAGCTCTCCCCCGCCGGCCAGGGGGAAGGGCATGGCGGAGACGCACCGGGCGGCCTCAATCTCCCAGATGCTCTCCGGCACCCCCAGATACACCAGGCCGCAGCCGGACCGCACCGCCGCCGAGGCCGTGAGATAGGGCGCGCCGGTGTACCCCACGCTCCCGCCCACCACCAGGAGTTTTCCGAAGTCCCCCTTGTGGCCGTCAATTTTCCGGGGCGGCAGCGCCTCCTGGACGTACTCCCGCTCCACCGTCACCGCCGCGCAGGCGGTCCGGCGGACCAGGTCCGCCGGGATTCCGATGTCCCGGACCTCCACCTGGCCGGAGCACAGGGCGCCATCCCCCACAAACTGCCCGACTTTCGGAAGTGTAAAGGTTACAGTCCTGTCAGCCTTCACGGCACAGCCCAGGACTTTTCCCGTGTCCGCCTCCACGCCGGAGGCCACGTCCGCGGCCACGATCCTCCCCCGGCTCCGGTTCATCCGCTCCACGGCGGCCGCGGCGGCGGAGTCCTGCGCGATCTCCCGGGAGAGCCCCACCCCGAAGAGCGCGTCCACCAGCACATGGCTGGCCGCGATCCACTCCGCCTGATCTTCGCTGTTCCGGTCAAAGGGCTCCAGCTCCACGCCGCACTCGCTGAGGCGGCGGGTCTCCTCCAGGGCGTCCGGCGTCAGCCGCTCGTATCTGCCCACCAGGAACACCCGGACCCGGACCCCCTGCAAAAACAGCAGCCGGGCGGCGGCGATGCCGTCCCCGCCGTTGTTCCCCGCGCCGCACAGCACGGAGGCCCGCGCCCTTCCGGGCCGGACGGGCAGCAGGTCCAGCGCGGCCTCCGCCACGCCCGCCGCCGCCCGCTCCATCAGGTCGATGGAGGGGATGCCCCGCTCCTGAATGGCCCGCCTGTCCAGCTCCTTCATCTGGGAAGATGTGGCAAGTTTCATGGTCAGTTCCTCCGGCGTCATGATTTTCCTCTATCATAGCACGTTTTCGCCCCGGGCGCAATCGAGGCCGGGGGCCTATAACCGCTCCGCCAGCCTCCGGATCAGCAGGGCGGCACGGCGCTCCAGCTCCGGCTCCTCCAGTCCCAGATAGGTCCGCCGGCGGTGAAATTCCACCTTGGCCCAGAAGAGGAGGTCGAAGACCGTTTTGCGGTATTCCTCCTCCGCCAGATTTTCCGCCGCCTCCGCCCAGACCCGCAGCCGCTCCTGGTGGGCCAGATAGTCCTCCTGAATCATCTTGTTCAGGCTCTCTTTTTTGTCTTCCATCATATCATCTCCCGACATTCATTGTACTTCTAATCAACAGACAGGCGATACACCAGAAAAAGAACCTTTAATTTTCTGGTGTATCTTTTATTGGGTTCTCTGTTGTATAATAGGGCTGGGGTGAGGGAATGAAATTTGAAGTAAAACGGCCTCCAGCAAAGGAAGAGGCCATTTATAAAACTTTGTACATCAAACGTTCCCTCGTCGATAATATAGAGAAGATCGCCGCGGAGAACAAAACCAGCTTTAACAATGTAGTGGTATCCATGATCGAAAGCTGTCTGAAAGAGGACTAGGGAGTTTTCCCGGTCCTCTTCTCCTTTTCGGGGAACAGGCCTTCCAATCATCTGAAAAATCTGCTAAAATAGGCCGTGCAACCCAAAGTTTACACGATTTTCTTCAAACGCAACACAAAATCGCTGGCGTTGCGGCCTCCGCTCCGGTAGTCTGAGGGCATCAAAACACAAGGAGGACATTCCCATGGCATTTCCCGAAAACTTACAGTTCATCCGCGCCCAGGCCGGCGTCACCCAGGAGCAGCTGGCGGAACAGCTGGAGGTCTCCCGGCAGTCCGTCAGCAAGTGGGAGGGCGGCCAGAGCTTCCCGGAGATGGACACCCTGCTGCGCATCTGCGACCTGTACGGCGTGAATCTGGACACTCTGCTCCGGGGCAGCCTGGAGGAGAGCCGGGTGGAGGACACCGCCCGGTACGACAGCTTTATGAGCCGCTTCGCCAGGCGCATGACCCTCTCCATCAGCGGCATCGTCGCGGGTGTGGGCTTGTGCGGCGTGCTGGAGGCCATAGGCGTGACGGAGACGCTGACCGCCGCCGCGCTGCTGCTGATCATCACGGTCTGCGTGGTGGTCATCGTGGCCACCGGTATTCAGCACGGAAACTTCCGCCGGCGTTATCCCGTCATCACCGACTTCTACACCCAGGAGGAAAAAGACGCCTTTCACCAGAAATTTGTCTGGTACATCGCCGGCGGCGTGGGGGCGATCCTCTTCGGCGTGGCGCTGCTGCTGCTTTTTTTCAGCGTCTTTCCGGAGGAGGAGCCCTATGAGTCCTATGCCATATCCGTCTTTCTGCTGATTATCGCCGGCGCGTCGGCCAGCTTCATCTACGCCGGAATCAGCGAGGACAAGTACAAGATCTGGAAGTACAACCGGGACAACAACCCCACTCCGGAGGCCAAACAGCGGCTGAACCTCATCGGCTCCATCCAGGGCACTCTGATGCTGCTGGCCACGGCGGCTTACGTAGGTCTGGGACTGACCCGGGATATGTGGCGCACCGCCTGGTGGCTCTTCGCCGTGGCGGGCATCCTCTGCGGCGTGGTGTCCGTGGTGCTGGACCCCTACAAGGGAGAGGACTGAGAAGAGACAGAGAGGAGACCGGGTACGCCCCGTCTCCTCTCTGTCCTTTTTCAGGCCCAGCGGAAATTCTCCCTTCCCGCGCCCTCCTCGAAGTGGTACTTTCCGATCCCCAGGTCGATTCCGGAGAAAATGCCGTTGTCACAGGTCATCTTCACCGTATCTCCCTGGCCGGTGATCTGAAACGCCTGTTTATTCAGGGCCGTGGGCGCCAGCAGCACCGCCTCCACTCCCCTCGTGAACCAATCCGGCGCGCCGCCGCAATAGGAGCTGATGTCCTCCGGTCTCTTCGACCTGTGGGGGCCCCCCTGGGCGGCGCCATAGCCCACCGCGATGATGCCGGCCAGCCGCTGGTCCTCCGCCAGACCGGCGCCCCTCCGGACGCCCCTCCTGCTGTAGGTGCCGCCGACCCACCAGGTATTCAGGCCCAGAGTCTGGGCGTAGAGCATGACGTCGCAGCCGCAGTAGCCCAGCCGCTCCTCCTCCCCGGCGCTCCCCGCCAGGACGATGTAATTCCGGACGCCCTTGGCCAAAACCAGCTTGAGCGCCGCCTGAAACGCCGCCGTGTTCTCCGTCACCAGCCTCATCCCCAGGCCGTACCGCGCGTTGTTCTCCGCGATCCGCTCCTCCAGCCGGGACACGGTCTCCCGGGAGAGGGGGCGGTCCGTATACCTGCGCACCGTGTGCCTGACCTCCATCGCCTCTTTGATCGTCATAGCGGTCCTCCTGAAAATGTGATATACCGAGTATAGCACAGGCAAACGCCCGGCGCAAGGCCCGCTCTCCGGCCCGCGCCCTCCAAAACAATGGGGAAAACGGGGATTTTTCCTCTTGCATTTCCCGGATTTCTATGGTATAAGTGGTATTTGAAATCAGCGATGAACGGGAAAATAACGGGTCCCGCGGCGTCTCAGAGAGGACTGGCCATCGGCTGCAAGCCTGTCCGCGCCGTGCCGTTTGGTTCGCCCGGGAGCCGCCGTGGAGACACGGCCGGAGGCCCACCGTTACAGGGGTCAGAGCGCGCGCCGTCAGGCGCGAATCCGGGTGGTACCGCGGAGGGGTCAGCCTTTCGTCCCAGTCAAGGGGACGGAGGGCCTTTTTTGTACCCAAAGCGGCCCCGCAATATTTCAGAAAGAAGGAACTGACCTTGCGATTCCAATGGAAGAGGGGTCTGGCCGCGCTTCTGGCCCTGCTCCTCCTCTCTCTGACGGCCTGCCAGTCCTCCGGCGATTCGGAAAACCCATACCGCGGCAGAACGCTGCCGGTGCTGATGTACCACCACGTGGTGGAGGACGGACAGGCGTGCAACGACATGACCGTCACCGTCTCCCGCCTGCGGGAGGACCTCCAGTGGCTGGAGGACAACGGCTACACCACCGTCCTCCCCCGGGAGCTGGCGGCGGGAGAGCCCCTGCCGGAAAAGCCGGTCCTCATCACCTTTGACGACGGCTACCGCAGCAATTACACCCTGGCCTTTCCCGTCTTCCAGGAGTTTGAGGCCAAGGTGGTGATCTCCGTCATTGTCTATATGCCGGACAACGCCGCCAGCGACTTCATCACCTGGGCCATGTGCCGGGAGATGATGGACTCCGGCCTCATTGAGATCGGCTCCCACAGCTATTTTCTGCACAATCTGGGCGAGCGGGGCGGCAGCTTCGATCCGGAGGGCGTCAACGGCATCCAGAGAGAGCCGGCGGAGACCGACGGGGAATTTCAGACCAGGGTGCTGGACGACATCCAGAAGAGCTATGACCTGATCGCGGAGAAGCTGGAGGCGCCCCCCACGTTCTTCGCCTACCCCTTCGGCCTGACGGAGCCGGACGCCGACGGCCTGATCCGGGAGCTGTTCCCCGTCACGGCGGTGACCCTGCCAAAGACGGCGGACCTCTCCGGCGGCCTGTACGACCTGCCCCGGTACACCGTCACCATGAACAAGACCCCGGAAAACATCCTGAATCCGCCGCTGAAAACGGTGGTCAAGGCCAGGATCAAGGAATTCCTGGGACTATAAGAACCTCTCAATCACATCCAAGTAAAGGAGTTAGACGCATATGAAAGCACAACTGGAAGCCATTCGCAAGGGCGCGCTGGAGGCCATCGCCGCAACCCAGGCCATGGCGGACCTGGAGGCCCTCCGGGTGAAGTATCTGGGCAAGAAGGGCGAGCTCACCGCCGTCCTCAAGCAGATGGGCGCGCTCTCCGCCGAGGAGCGCCCCGCCATGGGCCAGATGGCCAACGACGTCCGCGCCCGGCTGGAGGAGGCCATCGAGGCCCAGTCCGCCGCCCTCTCCCAAAAGGCCATGGAGGCCAAACTGAAACTGGAGACGCTGGATGTCACCATCCCCGGCAAAAAGCCCCTCCAGGGCCACAAGCACCCCATGTACTCCGTGCTGGACGAGATGAAGGAGATCTTCCTGAACATGGGCTTTGAGATCATGGACGGCCCGGAGATCGAACAGGCGGACTACAACTTCACCAAACTCAACGCCCCGGAGAACCACCCCTCCCGGGACTGGACCGACACCTTCTATCTGAAGGAGGATTCCTCCGTCCTGCTGCGGTCCCAGACCTCCCCCATGCAGATTCGGGCCATGGAGACCTACGGCGTGCCCATCCGCATGATCTCTGCCGGGCGGGTGTACCGCAAAGACGAGGTGGACGCCACCCACTCCCCCATGTTCCACCAGATCGAGGGATTGGTGGTGGACAAGGGCATCACCATGGCGGACCTCAAGGGCACGCTGAACGCCGTCATCCGGGAGATCTACGGTCCCGGCACCGTCACCCGCTTCCGGCCCCACCACTTCCCCTTCACCGAGCCCAGCTGCGAGGTGGACATCCAGTGCTACAAGTGCGGCGGCAGGGGCTGCCCCACCTGCAAGGGCGAGGGCTGGATCGAGATTCTGGGCGCGGGCATGGTCCACCCCAAGGTGCTGCGCAACTGCGGCATTGACCCTGAGGAGTACTCCGGCTTCGCCTTCGGCATGGGGCTGGAGCGGCTGGCGCTGGGCCAGTACAAGATCAGCGACATGCGGCTGATCTTTGAAAACGACATGCGCTTCCTGGAACAGTTCTAAAAACGTCAAGGGGAGCAGGCTCCCCTTGAGAATCCCCCACCACCAGTCAGCGGATTGGTGACGCCGCCCAAGGCGGCTGGGTCGGGGTATTTTCACCACGTACAGAAGGTGAATTGCCCCGGAGGGGTAAGAGAAGCCCCTCTGGAGGGCGCCGCGGCCCCTGGACCCCGTGGACCACTGCAATCCGATACTGCTTCTATCCTATTGAATCAGGAGGAATATATAGATGAAACTCTCCCGTAAATGGTTACAGGAATTTGTAGATGTGGGCCCGGTGAATGACCGGGATTTTGCCGAGGCCATGACCATCTCCGGGTCCAAGGTGGAGATCACCGAGGACCTGGGGGCCGAAATCTCCAACATCGTCGTGGGCCGCATCCTCTCCATGGAGCGCCATCCCGACAGCGATCATATGTGGGTCTGCCAGCTGGACGTGGGACAGGCCGAGCCCGTCCAGATCGTCACCGGCGCCTGGAACATCCACGAGGGGGACCTGGTGCCCGTGGCCCTGCACAAGTCCACCCTCCCTGGCGGCAAAAAAATCGAGAAGGGCAAGCTGCGGGGCGTTCCCTCCAACGGAATGCTGTGCTCCCTCAGCGAGCTGGGGCTGGACGAGCGGGACTTCCCCTATGCCGCCGTCACTGCCGCCGCCCTGCTCAACGACTACAAACCCATTGACCCGGTCAAGCCCTCCATCCCCGCGGACATCAAGGCCGGGGATAAAGTGTTTGGCCCGGTAATCGCTGCTTTCGTGCAGGAGGTAACGCCGCGGACTGATATTCCTGGCACATATACAATTTATCTCCTTGGCGGCGAAAACTGCTTTGAAGTCATTACAAACTGTTCCAACATCCATCTTGAGGACATGGTAGCCTTTAACACCAAGACTGAGACCATCTGCACCCTGGCGGACCTCCGCGCCGAGCAGCGGGAGTTCCCCCACTGCATCCCTGACGGGATCTTTGTCCTCCATGAGGACTGCAAGCCCGGCGACGACATCAGGCCCGTCATCGGCGCGGACGACCACGTGGTGGAGTTTGAGATCACCCCCAACCGGCCCGACTGCCTCAGCGTCATCGGCCTGGCCCGGGAGGCGGCGGTGACCTTCCATAAGCCCCTCAAGCTCCACGCCCCCGTGGTGAAGGGCGGTGCTCCAGGGGCCCTGACGGAGCTTTTGGACGTGGAGACCCCGGACCCGGATCTCTGCCCCCGGTACACCGCCCGGATGGTGCGCAACGTGAAGATCGCCCCCTCCCCCAAGTGGATGCGGGAGCGGCTCCGGGCCAGCGGCGTCCGGCCCATCAACAACATCGTGGACATCACCAACTACGTCATGCTGGAGTACGGCCAGCCCATGCACGCCTTTGACTACCGCTATGTGAAGGGCGGCAAAATCGTGGTCCGCCGGGCGAAGGACGGCGAGGAGCTCACCACCCTGGACAACAACGTCCGCAGGCTGACCTCCGATATGCTGGTCATCGCCGACGACACCCGGGCCGTGGGCCTGGCGGGCGTCATGGGCGGCCTCAACAGCGAGATCGTGGCCGACACCGCCGACGTGGTCTTCGAGTCCGCCAACTTCGACGGGGCCTGCATCCGCAAAACCGCTCTGGCCCTGGGGATGCGCACCGAGGCCAGCGCCAAGTTTGAAAAGGGCCTGGACATCCTCAACACCCTTCCCGCCGTGAACCGGGCCTGTGAGCTGGTGGAGCTCCTGGGGGCCGGCGAGGTGGTGGACGGCGTCATCGACATTTTGAACTACGTCCCCCAGCCCGTCACGGTGAAGTTCGAGCCCGCCAAGATGAACCGCTTCCTGGGCGTGGACGTCCCCGAGGACGAGCAGCACCGGACCCTGCTGGACCTGGGCTTCGGCCTGGAGGGGGACACCATCGCCGTGCCCTCCTGGCGCTCCGACGTGGAGCACTGGTCCGACATCGCCGAGGAGGTGGCCCGGTTCTACGGCTACAACAAGATTCCCGACACTCTCTCCTCCGGCCTGAATGAGCGCCGGGGCTGGACCCGGGCCCAGCAGGCGGAGAACACCATGGGCGCCCTGTGCCGGGCCGCCGGATACAGCGAGATCATCACCTACTCCTTCATCAGCCCCGCCTGCTACGACAAGATCGACCTGCCGGCGGACTCCCCCCTCCGCGATTCCATGAAGATCCTCAATCCCCTGGGGGAGGACACCTCTATCATGCGCACTACCACCCTGCCCTCCATGCTGGAGATTCTGGCCCGGAACTACAACTACCGCAACAAGTCCGTCCGGCTCTATGAGCTGGGCCGCACCTACTTCGCCAAAAACGACGGGTCCGGCATGGCCGATGAGCCCAAGGTCCTGTCTCTTGGCGCCTACGGCGGCGATATGGACTTCTTCACCCTGAAGGGTGCGGTGGAGACCATTCTGGACGGCCTCCGGATCACCGGCGTACAGTATGAGGCGGAGACGGAGAACCCCTCCTACCACCCCGGCCGCTGCGCCAGGATCTGCCGCGGCGGCGCGGTCCTGGGCGTCCTGGGACAGATTCACCCCCACGTGGCGGACAACTACGGCGTGGACTGTGAGCTCTACGCCGCGGAGCTCCGCCTGGACGCCATGTGCCAGTGCGCCGGCTGCAAGCCGCTGTACTGCCCCCTGCCCAAGTTCCCCGCCGTCACCCGGGACATCTCCTTGCTGTGCGGCTGCGATGTCCCCGTGGCCGCGCTGGAGGACTGCATCCGCCGGGGCGCCAGGGGCCTTTTGAAAAACGAATCCCTGTTCGACATCTACACCGGCCCCGGCGTCCCCGACGGAAAGAAGAGCGTGGCCTTCAGCCTGGAGCTCCGGGCCGACGACCGCAGCCTCACCGCCGAGGAGGCGGACGAGGACGTCAAGAGCATCCTGGAGCTGCTGAGAACCGAACTGGGCGCCGTCCTGCGCTGAGAACCGCCCTCTCCCCGCCGGAAACCGGCCCCGGCGGGGAGAGAGTAAAAATCTTTTCTAAATTTCCGGCAGAAACCCTTTACAGTTTTTCAAAAAAAGTGTATACTATAGCAAACGTCAAAATTCCTGACAAACAGGCCGGCCAAGAAGCCGGCCCCGCAGGGGCCCCCGCCTTCGGCGGCCCGCTGGCGGTGATTTTGAGAACTGTGACTTACGGCGAGTACGATTCCATGAGAGAAAGAAAGGTGGTGTTCCGCATGGACGACTATACCCGGAAATTCAGCATCGCGGTGGACAAGGACGAGGAGATTTATCAGATTCTCTCCACAGTCTATCGGGCCCTGGAGGAAAAGGGCTACAACCCCATCAACCAGATTGTGGGATATATCCTGTCTGAGGACCCCACCTATATCACCAACCACATGGGCGCCCGGACCCTGATCCGCAAGATCGACCGGGACGAATTGCTGCAGGTTCTGGTGCGCAGGTACCTGAATCAGTAACAAAAGTAACAAAAATTACAATCTCGTAAAATTTTTTATGCGGAATTTTTCCTGTCGCAAACCAGGCGATTTGAAGAATTCCGCATCTTTTTGTGCACTTATTGTCGCTATTTATCGGATTTCCAAGAAGATTCCCGCCAAAATCCTCTCGTCGTTTTGTTGACAAAGAGGGAAAATCATGTTACAATTTGGTTACAAAATTTCAAAGGAGTGTTTTGATGGCAGCAAAGAAGCCCGAAAAAAGCGAAGGTCTCATCTACAAAGGCCATCCCCTGCGCCGGGTGGATAACCTGATCTACTACGGCTCGATGGCTGACAAATATATTATTATGATGCAGGTTCTGGAGAGCAGGCAGGAGCAGGACATCAAGCTGGCCTCCAAGGTCTCCATTCAGCTCCAGCTGACGGAGCCGGAGAACTCCCGCAGCCGGATCGTGAAAAAGAGCGAAAAGGACAGCCTGTACGCCGCCATGGACATCGCCGCCATCTGGCTGGACCGGGCCCTGGCCGGAAAGTAATTCCTCTCCCCCTCAACAAAAGCTGAAACGAAAGGATGCATATACGTATGACACACCTCGTTGGAAAGGCGGTCAGGATCGCCACCCTCTCCATGATCACAGTTCTGCTGCTGGGCGTCTCCGCCCTGGCGGCTGAGGAGAATATCGCCACGGCCATCGGCTGCACCACCGGTTCCTCCCTGCGGCTCCGCTCCGGCCCCTCCCTCGACGCCTCCGTCATCACCATGCTGGATGAGGACGTGCCGGTGGCCGTGCTGGACGACACCCTGGACGGCTGGTACAAGATCAACTACAACGGCAACACCGGCTTCGTCTCCGCCGACTACATGCTCATCGACCAGGACAACATCTTCGACGCCTATGGCCGGGTGGAGGGCGACGGCGTCAACGTCCGCTCCACCTCCTCCACGGACGGTCAGGTGCTCACGGTGATGAACCGCAACAGCATCGCCACCGTCAGCGGCTTCGCCGACGGCTGGTACAAGATCACCGCAAACGGCGTGGACGGCTATATCCGCAGCGACTACCTCACCATGTGCGGCTCCAGCGCCAGCGCCGCCAGGTCCCTCGGCGGCTCCGCCAGCGACGTGGTAAGTTTCGCCAAGCAGTATCTTGGAACCCGCTATGTCTACGGCGGCTCTACTCCCAGCGGCTTTGACTGCTCCGGCTTCACCATGTACGTCTATAAAAACTTCGGCTACTCCCTGCCCCATACCGCCACCGGCCAGTGGCAGAGCGGCTACGGCACCCGCATCTACAATATCGGCGAGCTGCAGCCCGGCGACCTGGTGTTCTTCTGCGACCCCAGCCGCTCCAACGGCAAGGCCTGCTCCCACGCCGGCATCTATGTGGGCGGAGGCCAGCACATTCACTCCTCCTCCTCCCGGAGCGGCGGCGTGATCATCAGCGACCTGACCAGCGGCTACTACAATACATATTTCGTCGGCGGCATCCGCCTCTGAAATTGACGATTCGATGAAAACCGGCACGGTTTCCGTGCCGGTTTTCTCTTGCTATTTTTGGAGAACTCTGCTATAGTCGACAGAGCTGAAATTACCGATTTAGACATAAAGAGGAATGAGAGACATGGAACAGATCTACCAGCAGCTGGGCGTCAGCCGGGCGGTATACGAATACGGCCAGGCGGTGCTGGCCTCTCTGCGGCCCCGCTTCGACGACATTGATCAAACCGCGGAGTACAACCAGTGCAAGGTCCTCTCCGCCATGCAGAAAAACCGGGTCAACGCCACCCACTTCGCCGCCACCACCGGCTACGGATACGACGACGAGGGCCGTGACAACCTGGAGCGGGTCTACGCGGACGTCTTCCACACGGAATCCGCCCTGGTGCGGCCCCAGATCACCTGCGGCACCCACGCGCTGACGGTGGCCCTGTCCGCCAACCTCCTGCCGGGGGACGAGCTCCTCTCCCCCGTGGGGGCTCCCTATGACACCCTGGAGGAGGTTATCGGCATCCGGGAGAGCAAATGCTCCTTAAAAGAGTACGGCGTCACCTACGCCCAGGCCGATCTGCGGCCCGACGGCTCTTTCGACTACGACGCCATCCGGGCGGCCGTCAATGAGCGGACCAAGCTCATCACCATCCAGCGTTCCAAAGGCTACGCCACCCGGCCCTCTTTCTCCGTCTCCCAAATCGGGGAGCTGACCGCCTTCTGCAAGTCTGTAAAGCCGGACGTGAAGGTGATGGTGGACAACTGCTACGGCGAGTTTGTGGAGCGGCTGGAGCCCTCGGACCTGGGGGCGGACATGGTGGTGGGGAGCCTCATCAAAAACCCCGGCGGCGGCCTGGCCCCCATCGGCGGCTACATCTGCGGAACGGCGGAGTGCGTGGAGCGGTGCGCCTACCGTCTCTCCGCCCCGGGCCTGGGCCAGGAGGTGGGCGCCAACCTGGGGCTGATGCCCGCCTTTTACCAGGGCCTGTTCCTCTCCCCCACCGTGGTGGCCGGGGCGCTGAAGGGCGCCGTCTTTGCCGCCAGCATCTACGAGGGACTGGGCTTCCCCTGTGTCCCCGGCGCCGGAGAGGACCGCCACGACATCATCCAGGCGGTGACCCTGGGCAGCCGGGAGGCCATGGTGGCCTTCTGCCGCGGCATCCAGGCCGCCGCCCCGGTGGACAGCTACGTCACCCCGGAGCCCTGGGCCATGCCGGGGTATGACAGCGACGTCATCATGGCGGCGGGGGCCTTTGTCCAGGGAAGCTCCATCGAGCTCTCCGCCGACGGCCCCATCCGCCCCCCCTACGCCGTGTACTTCCAGGGCGGACTCACCTGGTACCACGCCAAGCTGGGCATCCTCATGAGCCTCCAGAAGCTGGTGGAGGCGGGGATTGTCCGCCTGCTGTCATAAGCCCTCATAAAAGCGGTGGGGGGGGGGGGGGCCCCCCCCCCCAAACAAAAAAAAGTTTTTTTTGTGGAGGCCCGGCCGGGCGAAAGCCCCCACAAAACCCCCCCCCCCCCCCCCCCCCCCC
>CAMNRF010000004.1 GCA_946551795.1 uncultured Oscillibacter sp. | reverse complement strand
GCACGGCCCGTTTTCTCTTTTTCTCCGCGGAGAAAAAGAGAAAATGGGGGGTGCATCCCCAGACACGCCGGAACGGCGTGTCGTCCGTCCCCGGCCCGTGGCCGGAAAAATCCCCGTCCTGCGCCCGAGGCGCAAAATCCCCCGTCCCGGCCCGCAGGCCGGATTCCGAAGGAATACAATCCCCCGATACCGCCAGGTATCAAAAGGAGGCAGTCCTTATGAATGTAACCGTCATAGGCGCCGGCCTCGCCGGCAGTGAGTGCACCTGGCAGCTGGCCCAGCGGGGCGTCCAGGTGACCCTCTGTGAGATGAAGCCCCAAAAGCGCACCCCCGCCCATGTCACGGACAGCTTCGCGGAGCTCTGCTGCTCCAACTCCCTGCGCAGCGACCAGCTGGAAAACGCCGTGGGCCTTTTGAAGGAGGAGCTCCGCCGCCTGGGCTCACTGATCCTGCGCTGCGCCGACGAGACGAGGGTGGAGGCCGGCGGCGCCCTGGCCGTGGACCGCCACGGCTTCGCCGCCCTGGTGACGGAGCGGATCAAAGCCCACCCCAACATCACCGTGGTGGAGGGGGAGGTCACGGACCTCCCCGCCGGGGAGGTGGTGGTGGCCTCCGGGCCCCTGACCTCCGACGCTTTGGCGGACAGGCTCCAGGCGCTGCTGGGGGCGGACAGCGCCCTCCACTTCTACGACGCGGCGGCCCCTCTGGTCTCCGCCGAGAGCGTGGACATGGACCTGGCGTGGTTTGGCTCCCGGTACGACAGAGGGACGGCGGACTACGTCAACTGCCCCATGGATGAGGCGGAGTACGAGGCCTTCTGGCAGGCCCTCACCACCGCGGAGGAGGCGGAGGTCCACGGCTTTGAGGACAAGATGGTCTTCGAGGGCTGTATGCCCGTGGAGGTCATGGCCCGTCGGGGCCGGGACACCCTGTGCTACGGTCCCCTGAAGCCCCGGGGACTGAAGGACCCCAGGACGGGGCGGGAGCCCTATGCCGTGGTGCAGCTGCGGCGGGACAACGCCGATGGCACGGTCTACAACCTGGTGGGCTTCCAGACCCATCTGAAATTCCCGGAGCAGCGGCGGGTGTTCTCCATGATCCCCGCGCTCCACGGCGCGGAGTTCCTCCGCTACGGGGTGATGCACCGGAATACCTTCCTGGACTCCCCCCGGCTGCTGGACCGGTACTACCGGCTGAAAAGCCAGCCCAGAATCTCCTTCGCCGGGCAGATAACCGGCGTGGAGGGGTACGTGGAGTCCGCCGCCAGCGGCTTTCTGGCGGGGGTGGAGACGGCCCGCCGCCTGCGGGGTCTGCCGCCGGTGGACTTCCCCCGGGAGACAGCCGTCGGGGCGCTGGCCCTGTACATCTCCAACGAGTCTGTGACGGCCTTCCAGCCCATGAACATCAATTTCGGGATCATGCCTCCCCTGGACCACCGGGTGCGGGGGAAGAGAAATAAAAACGCGGAGCTCTCGAGACGGTCGCTGGAGATCATCGAGAGGCGCAAGGAGGAGGTCCTGGTATGAAGATCATCGTAGACGCCATGGGCGGCGACAACGCCCCGGCGGCCCTTGTGCAGGGCGCGCTGGAGGCCAACCGGACCCACGGGGTGGACATCATCCTGGTGGGCCGGGCGGCGGAGGTGCTGCGGGCCGTGGAGGGCTGCGGGGAGAAGACCCTGCCCGCCGGCGTGGAGATCCGGGACGCGTCGGAGGTGGTGGAGATCTCCGACGACCCCGCCATCGCCTTCAAGGTGAAGAAGGACTCCTCGCTGACGGTGGGGCTGAATCTCCTGAAAAACGGGGAGGGGGACGCCTTCGTCTCCGCCGGGTCCACCGGGGCGCTGCTGGCGGGGGCCACGCTGCTGGTGAAGCGCATCCGGGGCATCCGCCGGGCCGCCATGGGCCCGGTCATCCCCACGGCGGGGGGGCGGGCCATTCTGTGCGACTGCGGCGCCAACGCCGAGTGCACGGCGGAGTACCTCCTCCAATTCGCGTACCTGGGCAGCTACTACGCGAAGCGGGTGCTGGGGGTGGAGAACCCCCGGGTGGCCCTTTTGAACATCGGCGCGGAGGAGGAGAAGGGCGACGCCCTGCGCCACGAGGCCTACGCCCTGCTGAAAGAGGCGGGGGAGGCCGGGCGCATCCGCTTCACCGGCAACATCGAGGCGGACGCCGCCATGCTGGGCGGGGCCGATGTCATTGTGGCGGACGGCTACACCGGCAACATCATGCTCAAGTCCGTGGAGGGCGTGGGGAAGTTTTTGCTCAAAGAGCTGAAAGCGATGTTCCTCTCCGGCACGAGGACCAAGCTGGCCGCCGCCCTGGTGAAGGGGGACATGGCGAAGCTGAAAAAGCTGGTGGACCCCGGCGAGGTGGGGGGCACCCCCTTCCTGGGAATCTCCAGGCCGGTGGTGAAGGCCCATGGGTCCTCCGACGCCCGGGCCGTCACCAACGCCATCCTCCGGGCGGTGGAGTACGCCGAGAGCGGCTTCATCGCCGACATCGAGAGCGACATCCAGCTGATGAAGGTGGAGCGAAATACGGAAAAAAATTGAAACCCTCTTGACAGCCATGCCGCCTTGCCGTATGATTACCCCAGACTATAATTCTCTTAAGGAGTGAAACAGGATGTCTGTTGAGGAAATTTTTCAGACGATGCGAGAGCTGGTGGCGGAGCAGTTCGCCATGGAGCCCGCGGAGGTGAGCATGGAGACCGCCTTTGAGGAGGACCTGGGCGCCGATTCCGTGGACCTGGTGGAGCTGGTCATGGCCATGGAGGAGGAGTTTGAGGTAGGCGAGATCCAGGAGGAGGAACTGGGCAGCCTCAAGACCGTGGGCGACGCGGTGAACTACATCGCGGCCAAAGTAAAATAAGAGACTGGAGCCCCGCCTCCGCGGCGGGGCTCTCTTTCGGAGTGTCAGTCATGCAGGAACTGGAGAAAAAACTGAATTACACCTTCCGGGACCCCGCGCTGCTGGAGGAGGCCCTGAGCCACAGCTCCTACGCCAACGAGCACCGTACCGCCCGCCTGCACAGCAACGAGCGGCTGGAGTTCCTGGGGGACTCCGTGCTGGGCTTTGTGACGGCGGAATTTCTCTTCCTCCAGCACCCGGACCTGCCGGAGGGGGATCTGACCCGTATCCGGGCGGCCCTGGTGTGCGAGCAGAGCCTCTTCGAGGTGGCGCAGAAGCTGGACCTGGGCAGCTATTTGAAGCTGGGCCGGGGGGAGGAGACCGGCGGCGGCCGGAACCGCACCTCCATCCTGGCGGACGCCACGGAGGCGGTGTTTGCCGCGGTGTACCTGGATGGCGGCATTGCCGCCGCGTCGGCGCTGATTCACCGCTGCCTCCTGGAGGCCGAGCGGGAAGAGGTGGTGGAGGAGCGCCGGCGGGACTACAAGACCGCCCTGCAGGAGCTGGTCCAGCGCCAGGCGGACCAGGTGCTGGCCTACCGCATGGCGGGGGAGGCCGGTCCGGACCACGCCAAGACCTTCCAGGCGGAGGTGCTGCTCAACGGCAAAATCCTGGGCGAGGGCTCCGGCCACAGCAAGAAGGAGGCCGAACAGGCCGCCGCCAGAAGCGCCCTGGAGGTACTGGGCGAGGAATAGGGAACAAGGACGGCCTGCCCCACGGGCAGGCCGTCCTTATGCCGCCCCCGGGGGCCGGGAGCGAAATCAGAGGCCGCGCAGGGGCGGTGTGTGAAATATGACTGGAATTTACAACTCGTCCATGATATACTATATCTCTAAATAGACATCAAGCGTATCGAGACATAGAGAGGAGCGTGAGTACATTGACACTGCTGCACGCGGTCCTGCTGGGCCTGATCCAGGGGGTGGCGGAGTTTCTGCCCATCTCCAGCTCCGGCCACCTGGCCATTGCGGAGCACCTGCTGGGACAGGCGGGAGCCGCCGACATCCCCGGCTTTTTTGACGTGTTGCTGCACTTGGGCACGCTGGTGGCCGTGTTCGCCGCCTACTGGCAGGACATCCGGGACATGATCGCGGAGTTCTTCGGCGGCGTGGGAGACCTGATTCACGGCACCACCCCCGCGCCGGTGCCCCCCGCCCGGCGGCTGATTCTGCTGATCATCGTGGGCACGCTGCCCCTGTTTGCCGTGCTGCCGGTGAAGGATCTGGTGGAGGGCCTGGGGGACAATATGTACTTTGTGGCCGGGGCGCTGCTGGTCACCGGCTGCCTGCTGTTTGCCAGCGACCGGGTGCGCAAGGGCCGCAAGACGGAGCGCACCGCCACGCTGGCAGATGTCCTGCTGGTGGGAGCGGCCCAGGCCGTGGCTACCTGTCCCGGCATCTCCCGCTCCGGCACCACCATCACCGCGGGGTGCTTCGCGGGCTTTGAGCGGAGGTTTGCCGTGCGGTTCTCCTTCCTGCTGTCCATCCCCGCCGTCCTGGGTGCCAACATCCTGAGCCTGAAGGACGCTCTGGAGGCACAGGTCCCCTGGGAGGAGGTGCCGGTGTACCTGGCAGGCGTGCTGGTGGCCGCCGTATCGGGCTACGCCTGCATCCGGCTTCTGAAAATGATCGCCGAGAGGGGCAGATTTGGCTTTTTCGCCTACTACTGCTGGCTGGCCGGCGCCGTGACGCTGGTCCTCACCATTTTACAAACGCAGATTCCCCAGGGAGGTATTTGAGCCGTGGCAGCTACAACACAGAAGAAATCCACATCCGCCAGGAGCGGCTCCGGCAAGGGTAGCAGCCGCTCCAAAAAGCCGGCGACGCCCCAGAAACAGCCCATCCGCCGGGAGGTGGGGGGCATCGTTCTGCTGGTGCTGACCCTCTCCGTGCTGGTGAGCTATTTCGGTGTCAGCGCCATCTTCATCGACTGGTTCGCCGTGCTCTTAAAGGGCCTCTTCGGCTACGGCTACTGGCTCTGCGCCCCGGCCATGCTGCTCTCGGCGGTGATTCTGCTGTTCCACCGGGGCCGGCCTGTGCAGCTGCGAGTGACCTGCGCCCTGCTGGTGCCGGTGCTCTTCGGCTCTCTGGTCCATATGGGACTGTGCCAGAAGGAGTACGCCGCCTCCTTCGGCGTCTTGAAGGACCTGTGGCGGGACGGCGTCGCCCTGGAGTCCGGCGGGGCCGTCTCCGGTGTGCTGGCCAACGGCTCCGTGGCGGTATTTGCCAAGTTTCCCTCTGTCATCGTGTTCACGGTGCTGCTGGTGGTGCTGGTGATGACGGCCCTGCGGCTCACCGTGGGGGCCTTGATTGAAAAGCACCGGAACCGGCCCCAGTACGAGGAGCAGCCGGAGCCGGAACAGCCCGCCATCCGTCTGACGCCGCTGGAGAGGCCCAAGCGGACTGTCGACAGACCACGGCAGCAGATCGACATCCCCCTGGACGACGAGCCGGCGAAGCAGCCCGCTCCGGAGCCCACGGAGCGGGAGGGGGACGACGGCCGGTTCACCGGCTTCTTCCGCCACAAGTCCCAGAAGCAGCGGACGCCGGACCAGGTGCTGACCGCCGCGGCCCCGGAGCTGCCGAAGCGGGAGGCGAAGCCTGCCCCCGCGGAGGAGCCGGCCGCCGCCGCGCCCGCTGCGTCTGCCGTGTCTGCCGCTCCCGCAGCCCCGGCGGCGGAGGCGCCGGAGAAACCGAAAAAGGCCGACACCGCCGGCGAGGTGGCCCGGCAGACCGCCGCCGTCACGGCGGAGATCGAGGAGCGGATGGCGGCAGGGGAGGATGCCTATCAGTACCCGCCCATCACTCTCCTGCGCCAGAGCGGGGGGGAGAACCACGTGGAGGCCGGGGCGGAGCTGCGGAACAACGCCCGCCGTCTGACGGATACCCTGAACAGCTTCGGCGTGGACGCCACTCCCGGCGACGTGGTCCACGGCCCCTCCGTCACCCGGTACGAGTTCGTGCTGGACCAGGGGGTGAAGCTCAGTAAAATCACCAACCTGGCCGACGACATCGCCCTGGCCCTGGGGGCCACCGGCGTGCGCATCGCCCCCATTCCGGACAAGATCTCCGTGGTGGGCATCGAGGTGCCCAACAAGGCCGTGACGCCGGTGCTGATCCGGGACGTCATCGAGTCCCGGGACTTTACGGACCACAAGTCCGCCGTGGCCTTCGCCCTGGGGCGGGACATCGGCGGAAACAACGTCATCGGCGACATCGCACGGCTGCCCCACGTGCTGATTGCCGGCACCACCGGCTCCGGCAAATCCGTGTGCACCAACTCCCTGATTATCAGCCTGCTCTACAAGTCCACGCCTGACGAGGTGCGCTTCATCATGGTGGACCCCAAGATGGTGGAGCTGGCCCCCTACAACGGCATCCCCCACCTGCTGATCCCCGTGGTGACGGACCCCAAGAAGGCCGCCGGGGCCCTGCAGTGGGCGGTGTTTGAGATGATGAAGCGGTACAGGGCCTTCTCCGAGTGCGGCGTGAAGAAGCTGGAGGAGTACAACAAGCTGGCGAAGGCCACGGAGGGCATGGAGACCCTGCCCAGCGTGGTGGTGGTCATCGACGAGCTGGCGGATCTGATGCTGGTGGCGGCCAAGGAGGTGGAGGAGTCCATCTGCCGCGTGGCCCAGATGGGCCGTGCCGCGGGGATGCACCTGGTCATTGCCACCCAGCGGCCCTCCTCCGACGTCATCACCGGCCTCATGAAGGCCAACATCCCCAGCCGGGTGGCCTTCGCCGTGGCGTCGTCTCTGGAGTCCCGCATCATCCTGGACCAGACCGGCGCGGAGAAGCTGGTGGGCAAGGGCGATATGCTCTACGCTCCCCTGGGGGCCGGAAAGCCCCAGCGGGTTCAGGGCTGCTTCATCTCCCCGGAGGAGATCGAGCAGGTGGTGGAGTTTGTGAAGAAGACCGGCGAGGCCCGGTACGACGACGAGGTTCTGGCCAAGATCGAGGAGTCCGTCCAGGAGAAGGAGAAGGGCGCCAAGGGCGGCGCCCCGGCGGAGCCCGCCGGAGACGAGAGCGACGAGCTGTTGCCCGCCGCCGTGGACGTGGTGCTGGAGACGGGACAGGCCTCCGTGTCCATGCTCCAGCGGCGATTGAAGCTGGGCTACTCCCGGGCCGCCCGTCTTGTGGACCAGATGGAACAGCGGGGCATCGTGGGCCCCTTCGAGGGCTCCAAGCCCCGGCAGCTGCTGATCACCAAGGAGCGGTGGCAGGAGCTGCAGATGGGCGGCGGGGCTGCTCCCGCCGCTGTTGAGGAGGAGGAACCGCCCTTCCCTGTGGAGGAGGAGTGAAGCGGGTGTTCCCGGGCCATGCTTCGGCCCGGGATGGCCCGGAGGAGAAATCAAAAAGATCGACCTTTTGACTTGACAAATTCTTACAATCCTGTATAATGAAAATCAGTCAAACGCAATGACAAAGCCAGCTCTCTGAAACCGGCTCACAGCGAGAGGGGATCGGTGCAAGCCCTCAGTCCACGCCGGAGAGCAAGCCACTTTGGAGCAGCCCGTGACGAGCGGGACGGCCCATCTCCGTTACAGGATGTCATGAGATGCCTCCTTCTGGTGGAGAGGGACAGATCAGGGTGGTACCGCGGAAACAGATTTCGCCCCTGACGGTTGTCAGGGGCGTTTTTGTATTCAAATTCGGTACACCGGCGGCGTTCCGGAACGCTGCCGCATATGCGCCCATCGCGTTGCGTTATAGTCACCGCGGTTGAAAAAGCATTTGCCTCTTTTCAACCCTGAGCGCGTACGCGTCCCAGGGACCGTGAAACGGCCCGGTGATGGACTTCATAGGCAAAACATGGCACATGCGATGTGCCAGAGGGCGCTGCCCGCCTTGAAAAGCGGATACCGATTTTCGGGTGTCTTGCCTATATGAGAATACGCGGCCGAAACGGCCCGGGAGGTAATTTGCCATGAAGCTGTCCAGCAGAATCAAGCGATGCGGCCTGTCCCCCATGCGCCAGTTCTATCCCAGCGAGGTAGCCGCCGTCAGCCGGGGGCTGAAGGTCTACCACATGAACATCGGTCAGCCGGATATTGAGACCCCGTCGGCCTTCCTGGAGGAGATCCGGCGCTACGGGGAGGGCGTGGTGGCCTATGCCCCCGCTCCGGGCGAGGCCGTCTACCTGAATGCCGTCCGGGCCTACTACGAGGCCCTGGGCTGTGCGCTGGAGACGGGGGACATCCTGGCCACCTTCGGCGGCAGTGAGGCGCTGGAGATCGTCATGGCCTGTATCCTGGAGGAGGGGGACGAGGTGCTGCTGCCGCAGCCCTTCTACCCCAACTACACGACGTTCATCAATGTCACCGGCGGAAAGATCCGCCCCATCCCCACCTCGGCGGAGGAGGGCTACCGCTTTGCCAGCCGGGAGCGGATTGAGCCGCTGATCAATGACCGCACCCGGGCCATCCTGGTCACCACCCCCGGCAACCCCACCGGCGTGGTGCTCACCCGGGAGGAGATGCGCCTGCTGGCGGACATCGCCAAAGAGCACGGCATCTTCCTGATCAGCGACGAGGTGTACCGGGAGATCGTCTACACCGGGGAGAAGGCCACCATGCTGAGCTTCTCTGATGCGGCGGAAAATGTGGTGGTCATCGACTCCGTGTCCAAGCGGTTCTCCACCACCGGCGCCCGGGTGGGCGCCCTGATCTCCCGGAACAGGGATCTGATGGGCCAGGCGCTGAAATGGGCCCAGGGACGGCTGTGCGCCGCCACTCTGGACCAGCTGGGCGCGGCGAAGATGTACGAGACATTGGGGACGGAGTACTTCCTCTCCGTTCGGGACGAGTACCGCCGCCGCAGGGACGCCACCGTGGCGGCCCTGAACAAGATCCCCGGCGTGGGATGCATCTGCCCGGAGGGGGCCTTCTACCTGATGGTGACCCTGCCGGTGGACGACACGGAGAAGCTCCAGTACTTCCTTCTGCAGGAGTTCCAGGACCAGGGGGAGACGGTGATGTTCGCCCCCGGGGCGGGCTTTTACAGCGATCGGGATTTGGGCAGGGACAAGATCCGGATCGCCTATGTGATGGCCCCGGAGAAGATGACCCGGGCCATTGAGCTGCTGGGCCTGGGCATCGTGGCCTACCGGCAAAAGGAAAATAAATAATATAATAGCTGATTATACTGTTATAATAGACAAAACGGGAGGAAGAGAACGTGATCCGTCACATTGTCATGTGGAAATTCCGCCCCGGCACCGAGGCGGAGCGGGAACGCTTTTTTGAGGGCCTGCGGGGACTCCAGGGGGTGATCCCCCAGTTGCTGCGGTGCGAAGTGGCGGTCAATGTTGGAAAAAACAACTACGACGCCGTATTGGTCAGCGATTTTGCCAGCTTGGAGGACCTGGAGACCTATAAAAACGACCCCCGGCACAAGGCGGTTTCCGCCCTGTGCAAGTCCATTCGGGAGGACCGGGTGGCGGTGGACTACGAATTCTGAGCCCGGGTTAAAGAGGACAGTCGGTGATGATATGATCATCACCGACTGTTTTATTGTCTGATTTTATCAATATAATGGATTCCACTGGCATTTTTCCAATGCCACCGTCCCGTCGGAGCGGAAGGGAACACCCTCCGATTCCAGCAGCGCCCGCTGGGTGCCGGGGGCGTGGGCATCAAATGCCGCTTTGGTGCCGCCGAAACGGTCCACCACCCGGTGGCAGGGGACGGAGGGGTCCTGACACCCCGCCATGGCGTAGCCCACCGTTCTGGCGCAGCGGGGCATCCCCGCCAGGCGGGCGATCTGGCCGTAGGTGGCCACCTGCCCCGCCGGGACATGCCGGACGATCTCATAAAAGACCGAAAAGACCGTGCCGCCCATATCCTCCTCATCTCCTTGAAAAAATCTCCCGGGAAGAGGGCTCAGTTCCCCTCCGCCAGCCGGTAGCCCACGCCCACCTCGGTGAAGAGGTACTCCGGCTCAGCGGGGTTTTTCTCCACCTTCCTGCGGATGTTGGCCATGTTCACCCGGAGAATCTGGTTGTCGCCTCCGGCCCGGGGACCCCACAGCTCCTTGATGATGAAGTCGTAGGTCAGCACCTTTCCGGCGTGCTTGCCCAGCAGGGCCACGATGCGGAACTCGCTGAGGGTCAGCTTCGCGTTCTCTCCCCGGATGAGGACCTGGTGCTTGTTGTAGTCGATGGTCATCTCCCCCACGGTGTAGGTGCCCTTCTGGGCGATCTCGTCGTTGCCGGAGGCGGTGCGGGTGTGGCGGATGGCGGTGCGGACCCGGGCCAGCAGCTCGTCGGTGCCGAAGGGCTTGGTGAGGTAGTCGTCGGCCCCCAGGTCCAGGGCGGTGACCTTCTCCCGCTCGTGGGAGCGGGCGGAGACCACCACCACCGGCAGACTGGACCAGCTCCGCAGCTGACGGAGGATCTCCAGGCCGTCCATGTCCGGAAGGCCCAGGTCCAATATGATGAGGTCCGGACAGTGGGAGGAGATCATGGACAGCGCCTCTGTGCCGGTACGGGCCTGCATGGCCTCATAGCCGTTGGAATTCAGGATGGTGGAGATGAAGTGGGAGATGCTCTTCTCGTCCTCCACCACCAGGATTTTCTCGCGGATGTTCATCTGCCGGATTCCTCCTTTAAGAGCGGGAGGCGGAAGGAAAACTCCGCCCCGGGCTCCAGATTTTTGACCTCCATGGTGCCGCCGTGGGCCCGGATGATGGCCATGCACACCGAGAGGCCCAGGCCCATGTTGCGTTTGCCGTCCCCCTTGGGGGACTCGCTGTGTTTCATCGTTCCGTCGAACAGCGTGGGCAGGGCGGCGGGGGAGATGCCCCGCCCGTTGTCCGCCACGGTGAAGCGGGCGCAATCGCCGTCCGGCCGGGCGGAGACCAGAATACGGGTGGTAGTTTCCCCGTGAATGGCGGCGTTTTCCATCAGATTTGCCAGGACCTGCTCGATGAGAATGGGGTCCATGGGCACCAGCAGCAGCTCCCTGGGGGGCTCCACGGACACGGAGATCTCCGGATAGCGGTTGCGGAACTTCCGCACCGCCTCCCCCAGGATCTCCTCCGCTGCCTCCACGTCCTTGGTGATGCGGGCCTGCCCATCCCCCATGCGGGTGATGGACAGCAGGTTCTCCACCGCCCGGATCAGCCACTGGGCCTCACTGCGGACGTCCTCCAGCAGCGTCTCCTGCTCTGCCCGGGAGAGGCCGGGATTTTCCAGCACCGTGGAGGTGGACCCCACGATGGAGGTCAGAGGGGTGCGGATGTCGTGGGACACGGAGCGCAGCAGGTTGGCCCGCATCTTCTCCTTCTCATTTTCGATCCGCAGCTGTTCCTGCCGCTTGATCTGGGTGGTGAGGGTGCTGGTAATGACGGAGACCGCCAGAAAGCTCAGAAACGTGAGCGGGTAGCCGGAGATGGTCAGGTTAAAGGCCCAGTAGGGATAGGTGAAGATGAAATTAACGCAGATAACCCCCAGGACCGCGGCGATGAGACCGAAGAGATAGCCGGTGGTGAGGCGGGAGGTCAGCAGCACCGCCAGCACGAAGATGGGGGAGGCGAAGCCGTCGCTGGTGTCCGCCGCCCGCAGGAGGATGCAGACGCCGGCGGCGCACAGCAGGATGACGATGGTGACCAGCAGATCCCGCAGGGAGAAGGGGAACATACGGGTGGAGAGAGTGGGCTTGGGACGCAAGGCGGCGCCTCCTTTCCGGACAGCCGGCGTTTTTTGTTTTTCGACACAATCCCATTATAGCAGAGAATTCGTTAAATTGCCGCTAAAAAATTTGACAAAAGATTAACGGGTCAGGCCGGTACCTTCCCAGCGGCTGAACGAGTGATCGCGGTATCATAGGAGCGGCGGAAAAGCGCGCCGGAATCGCTGAGAATTGTAAAGACTGTAAAGGAGACGATGGGAATGGCAGGAAAGATGACGGCTGATCAGGCATTGAGCAACTGTCTGCGGCAGGGCGAGCGGGTCCTCTGGCAGAGCGGGACGATGTCCTTTCCCCTTCTGGAAAAAGGGGAGAGCTGGAAAATCATCGGGAAGTGGATCGGCACGGTGGTGGTCACCGCCGTGCTCCTGGCGCTGTATACCGGTCAGGGCCGGGAGTGGAGCGCCAGGGCCGTGGCGGTGATTTTGCTGATCGCGGTGGTAATGCTGCTCTCCCCGGTCATCGAGCGCCGCAGCCTGCTGGGCCAGCGGTATTGGATTACGGACCAAAGGGCCATTCTGATGACCAGGGACCAGACCTTCTACTACATGGAGCTGTCGGAGATCGATGACTTCCAGCTGCTGCGGGACCGGACGGCGGGAGACTGCCTGGTGCTGGGCGGATGTCTCTTTGAGGAGGTGGACCGGCAGCTCCGCTGGCGGGCCTGCCACCCCAAGACGGACATCCAGAACGACAGCCAGCGGGGCGTGGCCCAGGGCCTGGCGTTTTTCTCCGTGGAGGACGGAGCGGGTGCGGCAGAATGTCTGCGTCAGCACCAGACCGCCTGATTTTCCGGTTTTGGAAAAGGGCGCGCGGGGAGCCTCGCCAAAAGGCGGGGCTTTTGCGTTGGCAGTACCAAAGGCAGCCCCCGGCCTAGCCGGGGGCTGCCTTTGGTACTGCCAATCCAAGATTTTCAGAACTTTTTGAGGTTCTGAAAATCCGTCTCAGCCTGGCGGGAATACCGTTTTGGCAGACTGAGAGGCCCCGGCCGGCCGGCTGGGGCCTCGGTGCCTACAGGGATTCCAGAGAGGGAGTTTTCCCGGTCTCCACATACAGGCTGGAGAAACGGTTGGACAGGGTCAGACGCTCCTCGTCCGAGAGCTCCAGCACAGCTCCCAGGCAGGCGGCCGCGTTAAAGTGGTCCCCGGCCCCGGTGGAGATCCTGGGCGCCGGGATGAACCGGGTGGCCTGCCGTGTGACGCCCCGGGGAGTGCACAGCAGGCTCTCGCGCAGCGTGTGGATCAGCACCTCGGTGATCCCAAACCGCTCCCGCAGCGCCTCGCCGATGCCGGCGAGGTCCCGCGGTTCCAGGGCCACGGCCCGGGCCGTTACCAGCGCCTCATTCTCGTTGAGGCTCAGGACCGCCCTCCGTTTTTCGGCGAACCGTCCCATCAGGGCCAGCACCGCCTCCAGCTCCTTGGCGGGGCGGCGGGTGCAGTCGCACAGGTCGAAAAACGCCCAGCGGTCCATCTGGGGCGGGCGGTCCGCCAGACTCTCCCGGTAGACGTGCTCCCACAGGGACTGGGCGAAGGGGAGCTCGCTCCAGTTCAGCAGGGCCAGCAGGTCCGAATCCGCGAACAGCTCCCCGGCCCTTCCGCCCGTGGCATTCTGCACAAGCTGCCAGGGGTCGGCGGAGAGCCGGTACTGGGGCGCCAGAAACACCTTTCCGTCCTGAAACTCCAGACAGGTGGACTCCCCGGGGGCGGCGAAGGCGTACAGCCGGCAGGGCATCTCCTGGAACAGGGGATCGGGGGCGCCCTCCCCCAGCATCCCGATGCAGGTGACGTCCAGTCCCAGCAGGCCGGCGGCCCGGGACACATAGGGCAGGTTTCCCCCCAGCTGCCGGGCCTGGACCTTCAGCTCCAGGGAGCAGCTCTTCTCCGCCTGGGCGATCAGGTATTCCCCGAAGGAGCGGATGGTGGGGAAATAGGTCTCCGGGTGATCCGCTCCCGCGGTCTCCCGGATGACCCGGGCGATGGTGTCCGCGAAGCCGTCAAAGCCCACCACGACGCGCTTGGAGGCGATTTCTGCCCTGCGGCCAAGGAGATCAAGTTCCATCGCTCACAGCCTGGCGGCGGCGGCCTCGTCCAGCACCGCGTAACAGTTGGGGTGGCGCTGCAGAACGCTGGCGGGCACCGCGCTGGTCACGGGTCCGGTGAGGGCCTTCTGGATAATGTCCGCCTTGTGGGCGCCGTTGGCGATGAGGATGACCCGCTCCGCCGCCATGATCTGGCGGATTCCCTGGGAGATGCCGTGGGTGGGGTGGAACTTCTCGCCGAAGTACTTGCTCATGACGCGCTTGGTGGTCTCGGACAGGGGAACGATGTGGGCGTCCAGGTCGAAGGAGACGCCGTCCTCGTTGAAGCCCAGGTGGCCGTTCATGCCGATGCCCAGAACGGAGACGGTCAGAGGGCCGTACTGGGCGAAGTAGGCGTTCAGGGCGTCCCGCTCCGCCTCCATGTCCGCCGCCGCGCCGTTGATGATGTGGCAGGCGGCAAAGGGCTTCTCCAGCCGGGCCAGGAGCTCCTGGTTGTTGAAGAGGCCGCAGGACCCCTCGTCGGTGTTGGAAAGCCCCACCCACTCGTCCAGGGAGGTGTAGTGGGCGCGGGAGATGTCCACCTCGCCCCGGTTCACCAGGTCCGCGAAGGCGTGGACGGTCCCCAGGGGCGTCTCTCCGCCGGCGAAGCTCAGAAGGCCGTCAGGGCGGCGCCGCAGGCCCTCCGCGGTGAGCTCCGCGGCTCTGCGGCTCATCTCCTCATAATCTCTGCAAACAATGATCTCCATGGTGTTCCTCCTTGTGTCAGTCTATCATCCGGATTTCTCTCAGATAGGAGAGGTTGCGGCAGGCGGAGGCGAAGGCCCTCTCATTGGAGGCCTTGGGCATATCGGACTCCACCACGCCGATCCCGTCAAAATGGATGTCCTCCAGCGCCTGCCGGACGGCCTGGAAGTCGATGATGCCGTCAGGGAGGTCGCACATGACGTCGATGTCGAAGGCGGTGTCGGAGTCCAGGTGCTCCGCCAGGACCCGGTTGTACACCGCGCCGTCCACCTGCTTGAAGTGGAGGTATTTGATGCGTTCGGCATAACGGCGGATGAAGTCCGGCACGCTGGGGTCGCCGGGCTGGCCGTTTCCGTTGACATAGGCGTGGTGGCCGGTGTCAAAGCAGAGGTTCAGGCCCGTGGCGTCCAGCAGGCGGATGATCTCCTCCTCCGTCTCAATGAGGGACTTGATGTGGGGGTGATAGACCATCATCAGGCCGAATTCCTCTTGGGCAAAGGCCCCCATCTCCCGGAACATGGTGAAGTATTTCCTCCACGTCTCGGGAGTGAAGCCGGCCTTCTTCTCACTGTACAGTCCCACGTCGGACTCGTCCATGGTGACCAGGTACTTCCCGCCCATGGAGGCGATGCGGGCGCAGAGCTTCTCCACAGCCGGGCGAAAGTCATCGAACCGCTGGTACTGGTCAAAGCGGTAGCAGGCGGTGCCGGCGGCGGCCTCCAGGCCGCGGCGGGAGAGCTCCTCCTCCAGGACTCTCTGGTCCTCGGGCAGGTAGCCGTCGGGTCCCAGCTCCAACGCCCGGTAGCCGGCCTGCTGGGCCTGATCCAGAAACAGCTGGGCGGGGGTCCCGGAGGGCGTCCCGTCGGCGTACCAGACCCCCCAGGAGCAGGGGGCGGTGGCGATCTTGACGGCCACGGCTCACGCTCCCTTCTGCGCCCGCAGGACGCGGATGATCTCCCGGAACAGCTTCAGGTCGGCGGCGGCGTCCTCCAGGGTGGTCTTGGGCTCCGTGCCGGTGGTGACGCACTGGTGGAACAGGTCCAGCTCCGTCTGGAAGGCGTCGTGGAAGTCGGGGCCGTAGGTGGTGGTGCGGGTGTCTTTGGCGTTGGACTCGATGACCTGCACGGAGGCGGGCTGATAGCGGATATAGGGGGTCTCGTACTTGACGAGGACCTTGCGGGTGTTCTGGAAGATCTCGATGGCGGCGTCAAACTGGACGATGTTCTGGTTGTTCACCAGCTCATAGGTGGCCAGGAAGCCGTCGAACTCCATCACGATGACCACCTGCTGTCCGCCGGCGGCGGTGGTGACGGAGTGGATCTTCTTCGGGAGGCCGTACAGCTCCCGCACGGCGGCGAAGGAGTGGCAGCCCAGGCCGGTCATCATCTGATAGGTGGTGCGCGTCTCGTCGTCGGCGTCGGCGCCGATGGCCCGGTCCAGATGGGCCCGGCGGCGCTCACGGCCCTCGGCGATGACGGCGGCGGGGACGTCCTTGGGGTAGAAAATGGGGCGGGTCTGGCCGATGTAGAAGGGGCCCTCGCAGATGATGTCGCGGAAGCGCAGGTACTCGGTTCGCATGGGCGTCTCCTCCAGCAGCTCCTTGGCCTTCAGGAAGGGGCCGGCGTAGCGGCGCATATAGCCCACCATGACGGTCTGGCCGGGATACTGCTTTTTCAGCGCGATGAGCTCCTCCAGCTCCTCCAGGCAGAGGGTGACGGGCTTTTCCACAAACACGTGCAGCCCGCGTTTCAGGGCGCGCATGGCGTACTCGCCGTGGTACTGGTCCGGGGAGAGGATCAGCACGGCGTCAATATCGGCCTTCTCGATCAGCTCCGCAGCGTCCAGATACCCGGCGGGGACGTGGTATTTCTTGCAGATGAAGTCCACCAGAGACGGCGCCACGTCGGAGACCGCGGTGACCTGGTATTTGTCACACAGGTCCTGCAAAATGGGAAGGTGCATGAGCTGGGAGACCTCGCCGAGGCCGATGACACCAAGTTTGATCATAAAAAAACCTCCAAGACAGATAGTGAGAGAATTTTGCCGTGACGGGAATCAGCCCTTGACGGAACCGGCGGTGAGACTGGAGACCACCTGCTCCTGGAAGATGGCAAAGACCAGGATGGACGGGATCACCGCGATGGTCACGGCGGCGAACATGGCGGTGTAGTTGAAGCTGAACTGGGCGGTGAAGTAGCTCAGGGACAGGGGGAGCGTCCGGGCGTCCTGGCCGTTGGTGAGCATCAGGGCGAAGGTGAACTCGTTCCAGGAGTTCAAAAACGTCAGGACCGCCGCGGAGGTCAGCCCGCCCTTGGCGCAGGGCAGAACGATCTGGAAGAAGGTCCGCAGGAACCCGGCGCCGTCCAGATAGGCGGCCTCCTCCAGCGCCCGGGGGATGGACTGGAAGGTGCCCCGCAGGATCAGCAGGGACATGGGCATGTTGATGGCGGTGTACACCAGGATCAGGCCCATCTTCGTGTCGTACAGCCCCATGGTGCTGACCACGCTGTACACGGGCTGCAGCAGCGCGGTGGTGGGCACCACCAGGGAGAGGGACAGGATGAAGTACAGCAGGTTTTTGCCCCGGAATCTGACGCGGGCGAACACGTAGGCCGCCATGGCCAGAAACAGCACGTTCAGAACCGTGGTGATCACGGTGATGACGACGCTGTTGCCGAAGTACTTCAGAATCGGGGAGATGGTCAGCGCCGCGATGTATCCGTCGGGGCTCAGACTGGAGGGAAGGCCGATGCCGTTGGAGAGAATCTCCGCGTTGGTTTTGAAGGAGGACATGATGACCCAGACGATGGGAAACAGGGCCACCAGGGAGCAAAGGCCCATAAAGAGGTATTTGCCGATGAACGCCGCCCGCTCTGCCGCGGTGAGATTGCGGAAAGATGTACGCATATCTAAATCCCCTCGCTTCCAATCAGTAGTCGTCTTCGTTGGCCCGAAGCAGCTTGTTGATGACGGTCATGACGACGGCGCCCAGCAGGATGATGACCACGCCGATGGTGTTGGCGTAGCCGTAGTTGTTCTCGGATTTGTACACGCTGTAGAGCAGCAGCGGCAGGTTGGTGGTGGCCTTGCCGGGACCGCCGTTGGTGGTCACGTAGATCAGGTCGAACATCTGCAGCATATAGGTGGCCGCCATGACCATGGTCGTGGCGATGATCTTGCGCAGCAGCGGCAGGACCACGAACTTGTCCATCTGGAAGCCGGTGGCGCCGTCTACCCTGGCGGCCTCCAAGACGGATTCGTCGATGGACAGGGCCTCCGCCAGCACCAGCGTGGTGGTGTAGCCGGCGAAGAGCAGCCACACCATGGTGACGGAGGGGAAGGCCGTGGCGGTCTCGTTCAGCCAGTTGTGCGTCAGCCGCTCCAGGCCCACCGCCCGCAGAATGGAGTTCACCACGCCGTACTGGGGGTTGAAGATATTCAGAAAGATCATGCCCACGGCGGCATTGGAGATGATGTTGGGGATCATGTAGGTGGTGCGGACGAATTTCCAGCCCCTGGGCTTTTTGTACAGCACCAGCGCCAGGGCGACGCCGAGGGCCACGTGGAGCACGCAGTGAATGAGAATCCAGATGACCGTGTGCAGCAGCGACGTCCGGAAGGCGGGGTCCTGGAACATCTGGACGTAGTTTTTCAGACCGATGAACGTCATGCCGCTGCCGGTCAGCCGGTAGTCGAACAGTGACGTGAAGAAGACCATGACCAGGGGGATCGCATAGATCAGCAGAAACAGGATCACCGCCGGAAGCAGGAACAGTACGATCCATCTCTTCTTCGTTCGCATGGGATCACTCCTCTATCGTCAAAATACTTCAAAAGAGCCCGCAAAAGGCGGGAAAGGGCCCGTCTGAAGGACAGACGGGCCCGTCGCTCAGTTCTTCGCGGCAGCGTCGGTCATGGCCTGGCAGAAGCCGGCGGCGTCCAGCTCGCCGGAGTGCAGGCGGGGCAGCTCCTGGCTGATGACATCCAGCAGGTTGGAGAACATAGTGGCCTGCATGTTGTCGGTGCTGACCGTGGCCTTGGAGGCCTTGTCCAGGAACTCCACCAACAGGGGGTACTGTTCCTTTGCCGCGTCGGTGATCTCAACGGTGGGAGAGGCAGGGACCATGCCCTGCATCTCCAGGCCCAGCTGCTGCGCGTGGGCGGAGGTGAAGAACTTCACCATCTCAACGGCGGCCTCCTCCACCTTGGGGTCGTCCTGCTTGGTGACGATGTAGCCCTGGATGGGGGCGTCATACACAAAGCCGTCGGGGTAGATGGCCACGCCCACCTTTTCCGCGAAGTCCGCGGAGGTCTTGGTGGTGTCGGAGAAGTCGCCGATCATCCAGGGGCCGTTGGCGATCATCGCCGCCTGGCCGGAGAGGAAATTGTTGGCGGCGTTCTCGTACTTGCCTCCGATGGCGTCCGCCGTGGTGTACTCCTGGAGCATTTTCTGGATCTTTTCCGCGGTGGAGATCAGCTCCGGGAGGTTGTAGTCCCGGGGATTCATGGTCTGCATGAAGGTCAGGCCGTCCCCGCCGGCGGTGGCGACCATGGCGCCCCACCACAGCTGGGTGATCCACGCCGAGTCGGCGGTGTCCATGGCCAGGGGGGTGATGCCGGCGGCCTTCAGGGTCTCGCACTGCTGGAACAGCTCATCCCAGGTCTCGGCGGGGGCGTTGATGCCCGCCTGGGCGAACAGCTCCTTGTTGTAGAAGTAACCCACCTGGGAGCCCTCCACGGAGGAGGCGTAGATCTTCCCGTCCCGGCTGTTGGTGGCCAGGGCGGCGTCGGAGTACAGGGCCTTCCACTGGGCGTCGGCCTCCACATAGGGGGTCAGGTCCACGGCCAGGTCCTTGGCCAGGACCAGGTCCAGCAGGTTGTAGCCCGCGCCGTAGATCACGGGGGGCAGGTCGCCGGTGCCCAGCTGGACCTTGATCTTGTCCACGTAGTTGGCGTCGCCGGGGACGTCCTCTTTCACGATCTGGTACTTGCCGGCGTAGGTCTCGTTAAACTCGGTGATCAGCTGGTCAACGACGGGGGCGGCGGTGTTCACGCCGCACTGGAACGTGGGGTAGTTGATCACCACAACGCCGTCTCCCGCGGCGGGGGTCTCGTCCTTTTTGGCGCCGCAGCCGCTCAGGAGGCCCGCCAGCATGGCGGCCAGCAGAGCAAACGCAAAGAGTCTCTTTTTCATCATCCTGAAACCTCCTACAAATTTTCGGACGGGGACGGTCCCGTCCTTACTTGACTATTATTATATAAAGGCGGCCGCTGGAAGACAATTTCACCAGCGGGGAAAGTCTGAACTTTTCTTGCCGGATCTGGGTTTTCCGGGACACCGGAAAGAGGGAGTATAGACTTTTTTTGCAGTGGGAACAGGATTATTTTGTACAGTAAAATGCGGCAAATTTCTACCAGGGCTTGGACATTTGGAGCGGTTTGTGGTATAATTTGGGACAGATCAACCTGGGGAGGGGGATGGCGGATGGATACGTCCAAAAAACCTTCGCTGGCGCTGCTGTGCCTGGCGCTCTGCTGCTTTTTTGTGCTGATCCCCTCGGTCTGCGCCTCGTTCTATTTTTACCGCACCGTCTCGGTGGAGATGGAGGATAACGCGCGCGAGACCGTGGGACTGTACCTGGACCGGACCCGGGAATCCACCGAGGCGGTCCTGGACACGCTGCGCAACGGCATCTATTACCTGATGAGCGATCCCACCGTGCAGGGCTATATGCGGACGGAGGGGCCGCTGGACCAGATGGCCCGCTCCCAGATTGAAAAGCAGTTCAGCCGGGTCCTCTTTCTCAGCTCGGCGCTGGGCCGGGAGACCATGAGCGGCATCTATCTGGTGCACGAGGAGGACGAGTTCATCCCCGTGCGGCAGGATGGCATCTACCAGGGGGCGGCCGCGCGGGTCCAAAGAGTCTATCACCAGCTCCGGGATTTGAATTCGGCCAGGGAGCTGTATCTGATGCCCGGCGACTTTGAGCACAGCTACCTGCTGACGGATTATCTGGACCTGGACACGATGCGCCCCATCGGCAAGATTGTCATTGAGCTGCGGACCGCGGCGCTCATCGACACCAGCTATATCAAGTCGGTGTACTCCGGCGCGGAGGTGTATTTCAGCCGCACCGACGGCCAGGTGCTCTACTGCAGCGCCGGCTCCGCCGGGGACCTGCCGGCGGCGTCCGGCGGGAATCTGTACCACCAGGGATGGCGCCTGGTGCCCTACAGGCTGCAGCTGGATGTGTTTGTCCCCAGGGCGGACATCGTCCGCTCCCTGCGGGAGACCGTGACGCTGTATGTGAGCTTTACGGCGGTTGTCCTGCTGCTGACGCTGGTGATCGCCTCCCTGGTGTACTGGCACCAGCTGCGCCCCCTGCGCGGCATGGTGGACACCATGGACCGCATGGCCACCGGAGACCTCTCCGCCCGGATGGAGCCCACCTCCTACCGGGAGACCGAGCTGATGGCCTCCGCCTTCAATCAGATGGCGGAGCGCCTGGGCAGCCTCTTTGAGGAGGTCTACGAGAAGGGACTGCTGCTCAAGCAGGCGGAGCTGGGGCTGCTGGAGTCCCAGATTCAGCCCCACTTCATCTTTAACGTGCTGGAGGTCATCAACGTGCGCTGCATGGCGGCGGGGCAGTATGAGCTGTGCCGGATGGTGAGCAACCTGGCCAATCTGCTGCGGGCCAACGTCTCCAACCGGGGGCAGCAGAAGATCACCCTGGAGGAGGAGCTGCGCTACGTCCGCTACTATCTGGAGCTGCAGAAGGAGCGGTACGGCGAGAAGCTGCGCTATGAGATCGAGCTGGAGAGCCAGGACCTTTTGTGCTGCTATCTGCCGAAGCTGACAATCCAGCCCCTTGTGGAGAACAGCGTGGTCCACGGGCTGGAGAACAAGCGGGGCGGCGGCAGCGTCCGCATCAGCATCTGGGAGGAGGAGGACGGGATCGACATCCGGGTCTGGGACGACGGCGTGGGCTTTGACACCACGAATCTGTTCCAGTCCGGCGTGGACGAGGTGGACAACCAGCACAACCACGTGGCGCTCCCCAACGTCCAAAGGCGCATCCAGCTGCTGTACGGCCAGGACTATGGGATCAGCGTTACCAGCACCCCCGGAAACGGGACCACCGTCCTGGTGAATCTGCCTCTGGACAGGGGCGGCGAAGAGCTTTGAGAAAGGAGAGATCCCCCGTGCTGAGAGTTATGCTTGTGGATAACGAGGCGGCGATCCGCAAGGGCCTCGCCCATGGAATCCGCTGGGAGAGCCTGGGATGCACCGTGGTGGCCCAGGCGGAGGACGGCGAGGACGCCCTGGCGCAGATTCCCGGGACTCTGCCGGACATCGTGATCAGCGATATTCGGATGCCCGGGATGGACGGGCTCACCCTCGCGGGGGAGCTGCACCGCCGGTGGCCCCATATCAAGACCATCATTCTCACCGGATTTCCGGACTTCTCCTACGCCCAGAGGGCCATCGCCTATCAGGTGGTGGATTTTGTGCTGAAGCCCACCTCCGTGGAGCAGCTCACCGCCGCCATCGAAAAGGCCAGGGCGCAGATTCAGGAGGAGCAGGACCAGCAGAAGCTCCGCTCTGAGCTGGCCAGCCGGTCAGAGGAAAATCTCTCCCTGCAGCAGGATATGCTGCTCCGGGACCTGATCCACCGGGTGCGTCTGTCCACCCTGTATGTATACAGCTGCATGGCCCAGCTGCGGATGGATCTGCGGGGCTACTATGTTCTCAGCCTGACGGTGGAGCCCCTGGAGGGAGAGGGGGAGACCATCTGCCTTCCCTTTTTGCAGGACGCGCAGGCGATCCTGCGGGACAGCATCCCGGACCACCGGATATGGTTCATCGTGGAGGGGGATCAGGCGTGCTACGCCGTTGTTCAGGCCCCGGAGATCCAGAATCTGTCCGCCCTGTGCGGCGAGGCGGTGGACGCGGTGGGGAGCATCCCCCGCTACCAGATCTCCATCGGCATCTCGCTCCACCACACGGACCCCCTGACGCTGGCCGACGCGGCGGAGGAGGCCGAGCAGGCCAGGCAGTTCGCGGATTATGCTCACCCGGAGCAGCCGGTCATCAGCTACGCGGACATCCCCACCGTCGATCAGGAGGCCATGGCGGAGATCATCCAGGTTCTCCGGCAGATCAAGACCGCCGTGGAGCACGGAAAGCCGGACATTGCCCAGAAGAGCCTTCAGGCGCTGTTCCGGCACATCCACATGAAAAAGCTCCCCACCGGGGAGGTCCGCAGCATCTACATAGCGGTCTACAATTTCTGCAGCACCCAGCTCTTCTGGAGCCGGGACACCGAGGGCATCTCCAGCAGCCTGCCCGCGCTCCAGGCGCTGCTCCAGAGCGGTTCCATCCGGGAGCTTGAGGAGTACCTCTGCGACTTTGTGGAGCTGCTGTACCGGCAGCGGGATTACCGCCTGGAGAGCCCGGACGATTTGATCAAAGCCATCCGGCACTTCATCCAGCAGCACTATCGGGAGGAATTGACCCTGGAGAGCCTGGCGGACAAGGTCCACCTGAGCCCCAGCTATCTCAGCAAGCTGTTCAAGCGGGAGACGGGGGAGAATTTAAGCGTCTACATTCAGAATGTCCGCATCCAGCAGGCGAAGCTCCTTCTCCGCACAACGGATCTCAAGACCTACGAGGTGGCGGAGCGGGTCGGCATATCGGACCCCGTCTATTTCTCCCGCACCTTTAAGAAGATCACCGGCATGAAGCCCAAGGATTTTCGCCATTCGGAGGGGAATTGAGGAGGGGATGCGCCCCGGCGGCGGGCCGCCCGGAGGATTGATGGGTTGATTTCCTATTAACGATGTTCTATAATAGGTTTATCACCGGAAGGAGGAGCATGATGCTGATTTCAACAAAGGGCCGCTACGCCCTGCGGGTCATGGCGGACCTGGCGGAGCACCCGGCGGAGGGGTATATTCCCCTGAAGGAGATTGCCCAAAGACAGGAGATCTCGGAAAAATATCTGGAGGCCATCATCAAGATCCTGGTCAAGGCCAGACTGCTCAGCGGCGTCCGGGGAAAGGGCGGCGGCTATAAGCTGACCCGTGCTCCGGAGGAGTATACGGTGGGGGCCATTCTGCGGCTGACGGAGGACTCTCTGGCCCCGGTCTCCTGCCTGACGGCGGAGGCCCCGCCCTGTGCCAGAGCGGCGGCCTGCCGCACGCTGCCGGTGTGGCGGAGACTGGATCAGATCATCAACGAATACCTGGACAGCGTGACCATTGCGGATCTGCTGCGGGAGATCGGGCCGGGAGACGGCCTTTGAACATCCGGAGAACTCCGCCCCGCAGGGCCGGCGTTCTCCGTCATATCGCGGTTACTGCGTTTTGAAGGGCGGCTTTCTGCGGAATGCGGCGTGGGCGCATATTCTCGCACTCATTTCAAAATGGTTTTATTTTTCTGTTCCGAAGAGAGGCGGATGCGCTGGCGAAGCGCGTTTCTTCAAAAAAACCTATCCAGACAATCAAGAGGCGGCCGCCCCCGGGAAAGGGGACGGCCGTCTCCTGATTGTTTCATCCAAAATAGCTGCCCACCTGGGTGATCTTTTCCGCCAGGTCGGCCCGGTAATCCGGGGCAGAGGGGATCAGGCTGTTGATGGTAAAGCCGTCGTCCCCCGCGCGGCCGGTGGAGTGGCAGTACCGCCCATCGCCCATGTACAGGGCGATGTGACCCGGGAAAAACAGCAGGTCGGCGGGCTTCATGTCCTCCCGGGCGATCTCGTGAATGGGGAAACCGTCTGCGATCCGGGCGTCCCGGTAGATCAGGATGCCGTTGAGGAGGTAGGCCATGCTCGTCAGCCCTGAGCAGTCAATGCCGAGGGGGGACTTGCCGCCCCAGCGGTAGGGCGTCCCGGCGTAGAGCAGGGCGGTTTCCACGATGCTCCGGCGCAGCGCGTCCTCCGGCAGCGCGGGAGGCGTGTCCCAGTAATCCCCCAGACAGCTGGCGCGGAGGAACCCCTCCCCGCCGTCCGGGAGCACCACGCGCTGCCAGCCGTCCTCCGGCGCTCCCTCGGGGGACACCAGGGCCCCGCGGGGCAGGGTGAGAAGCTGCCAGGACTGGACCTTGGGACCCGCCATCACGTCGCAGGTGTTCTTGTGGAGCACGATCTTCTTGGGCATCCCGGCCCAGCGTTCCAGCTGTTCCTCTGAGAGAAGCAGGTCTCCTGCCCGGGCATAGCCCTCGTAGCGGTAGTGGGTGCGCACCCTCCAATACTCCGGGGTGGTCTGTTCCAGCACCTCCACCACCATGCCGAAGAGCGCCTCGTCAGCCCTCTCGCACTCCCGGCAGGGCTGCGTCATCAGGGGGCAGACAGGGACGTTCACAATCCCTCTCATAACAAATCCTCTCCTTTACAGCACATTCAGCGTCAACCGGTCCGCGTCCAGCTCCGCCCGCGCTCCCAGCGGCAGGGACAGGGTGGGCAGAGTGTGGCCGCAGGCCAGGCCCATCACGGCGGGCCTGCCCGCCGGGACGATGAGATCCGCGAAGATCTCCGGAAGCTCCAGCGTTTTCTCGGGATATTCCGGCGGACAGTCCGTCCACGCGCCCAGGATCACTCCGGCGCAGTCGCTGAATTTTCCCGCGTTGCGCAGCTGCGTGAGCATGGCGTCTATGCGGTAGGTTTTTTCTCCGATGTCCTCCAAAAACAGCAGCTTGCCCCGGGTATCAATCTCCCAGGGCGTGCCCAGGGAGGCGGCCAGGAGGGACAGATTGCCCCCGCACAGTATGCCGGACGCCCTCCCGGGAACCAGCGTGGTCATGGGCTGGGGATTATCCAGCGGACCGGCGAGACTGTGGAACAGGGCTCTTTTCAGTTGGTCCAGAGTGAAGCCGTCCACGCCGGATTCCGTGGAGGGCATGACGGTGTGATAGGTGACAAGGCCGCACGCCTGGTTGAAGACGGTGTGCAGAGCGGTAATGTCGCTGTATCCGAAAAAACGCTTGGGGTGGGCGCGGACCACGTCCAAATCCAGCAGCGGCAGCAGGCGGTGGGCCCCATATCCGCCGCGGATGCACCACACGCCGTCGATGGCGCTGTCGGCAAAGACCTCGTTGAGCTCACTGGCGCGCTGGATGTCAGACGCCGCCAGATAGCCGTGGCGGTTGGCAAAATAGCAGGAGGGATAGACCACCGGCTCCAGGTCCAGGGCCCGGACAAAGTCCAGGGCGGGCTGGAGCCACTGGTCCGGCACGGCGGAGGCGGGGGCAGTCAGCGCCACCCGCGCGCCGGGAAAAAGCGGAGCGGCTTCAATCAAAGAAATCAATTCTTCCAAACACCTCTTGTTTTCACAGCTGTTTCTTATAGGTCTCCAGCTCGTCTCCGCTGGCCAGTACGAAGTGACCGGGATAGATCTCCTCCCAGGCGGGCTGGTTTTCGGGGCTGTAATGGTGGCAGGCGGGATCGTACACCAGCAGCTTTTTCTTCCGCTCGGCGATCGGGTCGGGCTGGGGAATCGCGGAGAGCAGGGCGCGGGTGTAGGGATGGAAGGGATGGGCGAAGAGCTGCTCGCTCTCGGCCAGCTCCACGATCTTCCCCTTGTGGATCACGGCGATGCGGTCGCAGATGAAGCGCACCACAGACAGATCGTGGGCCACGAACAGGTATGTCAGCCCCCGCGCCTTCTGGAGATCGGCCAGCAGGTTGAGCACCTGGGCGCGGATGGACACGTCCAGGGCGGAGATGGGCTCGTCGGCGATGATAAAGTCGGGCTCCATAATGATGGCCCGGGCGATGCCGATGCGCTGGCACTGGCCGCCGGAAAACTCATGGGGGAACCGGCTGGAAAACTCGGGCAGCAGGCCCACGTCAAGCAGGGTCTGCGCCACCTTTTCCCGCCGCTCTTCGGCGGTAAGGTGGGAGTTGTTGGCATACAGGCCCTCGCTGACAATGTAGTCCACCTTGGCCCGCTCGTTGAGGGAGGCCATGGGGTCCTGGAAGATCATCTGAATCCGCCGGGTGACCTCCCGGTCCAGCTCCCGGGAGATGCGTCCGTTGATCTGCCTGCCGTCAAAGAGCACCCTGCCTCCGGCGGTGGGATGGATGCGGATGATGGCCCTGCCGATGGTGGTCTTGCCGGAGCCAGACTCGCCCACGAGGCCCAGGGTCTCCCCCTGGAAGATGTGGAAGGAGACCTTGTCCACCGCGGTGAAGGGGTGGCGGCGGGAGCCGAACTGTACGGTGAGATCCTGGATCTCCACCAGCTTCTTTCGCTCAGTTGCCAAAACGGTTCACTCCCTCCTCCCGCAGAATGCGGATGTGTTCCGGCGGCTCCACCTTTGGCGCCCGGGGGTCCAGAAGCCAGGTGCGGGCCTTGTGGGTGGGAGATACCTGGAAGAAGGGGGGACGCTCCAGAAAGTCGATGCGCAGGGCCTGGGGGTTGCGGGGGGCGAAGGCGTCTCCCCTGACCTCGTGGAAGAGGTTGGGCGGGGTGCCCTGAATGGCGTACAGGGCTTTCCCCTTGACTCCCAGCTGAGGCAGAGAGCTCAGCAGGGCCCAGGTGTAAGGATGCCGGGGATCGTAGAACACCTCGTCGCAGCTGCCCACCTCGATGATGTCTCCGGCGTACATGACGGCGATGCGGTCCGCCACGTTGGCCACCACTCCCAGGTCGTGGGTGATGTAGATCGTGGTCAGGGCGTATTTTTTCTGCATGGCCTTGATGAGCTCCAGGATCTGGGCCTGGATGGTGACATCCAGGGCGGTGGTGGGCTCGTCGCAGATCAGAATCTTGGGGCGGCAGGCCACGGCGATGGCGATGACCACCCGCTGGCGCATACCGCCGGAGAACTCGTGGGGATACTGCTTATACCGCCGCTCGGGCTCGTCGATTCCCACGTCCCGGAGCACCTCCAGCACCGCCTGATAGGCGGCGGGACCCCGGAGGCCCCGGTGCAGCTCCACGGCTTCCAGAATCTGACTGCCGATGTTCTTGAGGGGGTTGAGGGAGGTCATGGGGTCCTGGAGGACCATGGCGATCTCCTTCCCCCGGATTTTCAGCCAGTCCTTGTTGCTGCGGTTCTGGGTGAGGTCCATGTTGTTGTACAGGATATGTCCCCCATCGATAAAGCCGTTGCCGTCCAGAAGGCCCATGAAGCTCTTGACAAACACGGACTTGCCGGAGCCGGACTCGCCCACGATGGCCAAACTCTCCCCCTGGTATACGTCCAGGGAGACGCCCCGGATGGCGTGGAGCACCTGTCCCCGGAGGGTGAATTTGATGTTCAGATCCTGCACGGAAAGGATGACGGCGTTCTCTGTACCAGAAATGACGATCACTCCCTTAAAACCTGTTCTCACAATCTCAGGCGCCGCCCGGGCGGGCTTTTCCGCCGCTTTGCGCCAGCTTTTCACAGGACCCGCATGGCGCCTCAGGGCAGAACACGCCCCGGTCCGGCCGGCAGCTTCGACTGTGAATACGGGTTCTTAAAACATTAAAAAGCCCAGGGAAACGGGGATGGATGTGTCCTGAAGTCCCTATACGTGGTTTTTCGGGTCCGCCGCGTCGGCAAACGAGTTTCCGATGATATAGAAGGAAATCGTGATCACCGCCAGGACGATCACCGGGAAGTACAGCTGATAGCGCAGGGAGGAGACCGTCATCAATGCCCGTCCCGTCTGGATGAGGTTGCCCAGAGAGGGGGTGTCCACCGGCAGGCCGATGCCGATATAGGTCACAAACACCTCGTTGCCGATGGCGGAGGGAATGGCCAGAGCCATGCGCATGGTGATGACGCTGACCAGATAGGGCAGCAGGTTTTTGACAATGATCCGCCCCGTGGATACGCCCAGGCAGCGGGAGACCAGGTTGTAGTCCCGGTCGCGTATGATGATGATCTGGTTTCGGATGAACCGGGCCATGCCCAGCCAGCCGGTGAGGCTCAGGGCGAAGATGATGGTGGAGACACCGGGCTTGAGCACATAGGAGATGAGGATCAGCAGCAGGGTCTGGGGGATGTTGTCCAGCACGTTGTAGAGCTCTGTAAAGAAGAAGTCCAGCCTGCGCACGTAGCCCCACAGCATTCCCACCAGAATTCCCACCACCGCCTCCACCATGGCCACGGAAAAGCCGATGAACAAGGAGGTGCGGGTGCCCGCCCAGATGCGGGCCCAGAGGTCCTGGCCGATGGCGTTGGTCCCGAACCAGAATTCGTCTCCGGGAGGGATGTTGTTCAGCGGCAGGCCCCACTCGTTGTTGTGGATCAGCAGGGGATCACGCTGGTTGGGGAGATGCGGCTGGATGTAGGTGAAGACCAGCACGAGCAGCATCAGGCACAGGAAAAACACGGCTGTTTTGTTCCGCAGAAAAGCCCGGACAGTGGCGCCCCAGTAGGAGTAGTTGGAATAGCCGCCCCGCTCTGCCGCCCCGGCGTCAAAGGCGGCGAAGGAGAACAGCTCCTCGTCGCTGAGGGCGGCGCCGTTGACAGTCTGCTCCAGCTGTTCGTTGAGATGATCTCCCAGGGTGTCGGTCTTTTGATCTCGATAGCGTTTCATCAGCGGCCACCCTCCTTTTTGGCAAAACTGATCCGGGGGTCCACCAGACCCATGAGGATGTCGCCGAACAGCAGCCCCAGAATGGAGACGACGGCGTAGATGAGCACCAGGGCCTGGACCAGAGTGTTGTCCTGGCGCTTGATCGCGGTGACCAGCAGTCCGCCCATGCCGGGCACGGAGTACAGCGACTCCACATACAGGGAGCCCATGAGGGTGAACAGGATGGAATTGGGGATGTACTGGATCAGGGGGACCATGGCGTTGCGGAAGACATGGCTGCGGGAGATGCGCCCCTCCGGCACGCCCTTGGCCCGGGCCAGACGGATGTAGTCCTTGTTGGCCTCGTCCACCATGTACCGCCGCAGCCACATGGCATAATAGGCGATGTTGCCGATGGACAGGGAGAAAATCGGCAGGATGTAGCTTTTGGGGTCCCCGGGATCAAACAGCATGGGCAGCTTCAGGAAGGTCTGGGACCCGGCGAACTGAATGAGGATGTGGTACACCGCCGCGGGCACCGCCTGGATGATGACGATGAACACCGTGCCCAGCTTGTCGCCGATCCGGAAGCGGGTGCGGGTGCTCCGCGCCATGAGGATGCCCAGGGGCAGGCCCAGGGCCAGGGCGATGGCCAGGGCGGTGAGCCCCAGCTCCAGAGAGATGGGGATCTTCTCCGCGATAATGGTGTTGATGGACACGTCCCGGCGGTAGACGTTGGATACGCCCAGATCCCCGCTGAGAATCTGCTTGTAAAAGCGCACCAGCTGTTTGGGCAGCGGGTCAGTGAGACCCAGGCTGTTGAGCTTGACCTGGATCTGGACCTCGTTCATTTTGTCGAAGCTTTCAAAGTATCCTTCGATGGGCATCAGCCGTAGGAGGGAGAACAGGATGGTGATGATGATAAACATGGTCACCAGCGAGCGGAGAACGCGCTTAAGGATATATTTCGTCATGTGCGATTCCTCCAAAGGCGTTGCTCAGAGCCGGTGCCGCGGTCCTTTTTTCAGGAGAGGCGCCGGCATCGGCTCCGATGTCGGACCGCGGGGGGAGCCCGGCAGGGCTCCCCCCGCGGCAGATTCAGTCGGTGCGGAGGCTCAGCCTTCCAGCGCGGCCTGCCACTCGGCGTAGGCGGCCTGGAATTCCTCCAGATTCATGGAGGTATCATACAGATGCTGGTCCTTATAGCGCAGGCTGGCGTTGCCGAAGGAGGCGTACTGGCCCTCGAACACGTTCAGATCACACATCTGATAAGAGCGGTTGCTGATGGAGAAGGGGATGGCGAAGCCGTGGCTGATCAGGAAGGACTCGGCCTTGGCAAAGGCCTCGTACCGGGCCTCCATGTCGTTGGTGATGGCCTTGGCGGCGCCCACCAGCTGAGCGTACTCGGCGTACAGGGCCCGGGTCTCGTCGCTCTTGGCGTTGAAGATGAAGTTGTAGGTGCTGGTCTCAGAGAAGGGATCGGTCCAGGTCTGGGGATCGGCGTAGTCGGCGCCCCAGTTGCACTTCATAAAGGCATAGTCACCGGCGCGGCGCACAGAGGCCAGGAATCCGGTCTCGGGGCCGGCCTGGACAATAATATCGATGTAGTCGGTGCCCAGCACACCCTCCAGCTGCTGCTCCACCACCTGGCACTCGTTGGCCCAGTTGGCGGTGGTGGGGTTGTAGCGCATGAGGATCTTCACGGGGAAGGTGGCGCCGGCGGCAGTGAGCTCCGCCACGGCCTTCTCCTTGTACTCCAGGGCCTGGGCCTCGTTGAAGTAGTAGTCGTTGGTGTACTTGGAGAGATCCCCGTAGGCCACGAAATCCTTGCTGGCGGCGCAGAAGCCCGCGGGGGTGACGGTGTTGCTCATCAGGCTCATGGGATCATAGCTGTCGTTGGTAGCCAGGGCGGGGACACGGTTGAAGGCGTGGATGATGGAGTTGCGGAAGTTCTCGTTGTTGACCGCCAGGTTCCAGTTGTCCGGCTCATACTCGGCGTCGAACTTGGGGTCGAAGTTGAACAGATACCAGTAGGAATAAGAGGTATCGGAGCGGGTGGGATGAATCTTGTCGGCGTACTGGGGATCGGCCATCATGGAGGAGAGCAGGTCGGAGCTGATATCCGCCTGATCCACGTCGCCGGAGAGGTACATGGTGGCGGCAATGGAGGTGGCCTCGGCGTTGTAGGTCATGCGGACGGCGTCCAGATACACGCAGTCCTTCTCCCAGTAGCTCTCATTCTTGGTGAGCACCCGCTGGACCTGGGGCTGATAGTCGGACAGGATGAACGCGCCGCAGTAGAGCATAGAGGCGTTGTCGGTGCCGAACTTGCTGCCCTGCTCCTCCAGGAAGGGACCGTACACGGGCATGTAGGGGCCGAAGGAGACCGTGGAGATGAAATAGGGGCAGGAGTCGCTCAGGGTGAATTCCAGGGTGTAGTCATCCAGGGCCCTGACGCCGATGTCGTCGATGCTGGCCTCGGGAGCCACTTCCAGGATCTCCTCCTCGCCGTCGGAGTTGGTGATGAGCTTGACGGGATTGCCCGCCTCATCGGTGCCGTCCACGGCGGTCTCCAGGGCCATGAGGTAGGCGGTGTAGTCATAGTATTCGCTGGCGCCCGCCACATTGGCGATGGTGTAGAAGGTGCTGGAGGCGTTGTTGGCGTCGCAGGCGTAGCGGGCGGAGGAGACCCAGTCGTTGGCGGTGACGTCGGCCACCTCGCTGCCGTCCTTGTCCACCCACTTCACACCCTCGCGGATGTGGAAGGTCCACACGGTGGCGTCGTCATTCTGCTCCCAGCTGGTGGCCAGGGCGGGTTCCACGTTGCCGAAGGAGTCGTACTCCACCAGGCAGTCCACCAGATTGGCGCATACGCTCAGTTCGTTGTTCAGTCCGGTGACCAGGTAGTTCAGGGTGGTCAGCTCGGAGCTGTACAGGGTGCGGTAGACGGCTTCCCCGGCGGTGCTTTGGCCGTCGGCAGAGGCGTCGGGGGTGCTGTCCGGGGTGCTGGGGGTGCTGTTGTTTCCGCCGCAGGCGGCCAGGGACAGTGCCAGGATCAGCGCCAGGGTCAGGGCCAGTAGTCGTTTGGTCAGCTTCATAGTTTTCAATCCTTTCTTCCTTCCAAGATGTTTACCGCGAATGATACCTCCTATTATAAAATGGCGCAGCCGCCACTTATAAATAAATATCCGCTGGACCAGAGACAGGTTGACCGCATCCTCTGTGAGATGAGACCCGGGATGGGAAAAATTCAAAAAACTGTAAAAAATAATATACCCATTATATCACAAGTTTCCACAAAGTAAAGCGAATCAGCGAAATTGGTTGAAAAATCTTCCAGAGACGAAATCAACGAATGAAGCGCAAGGTCCGGAAGCCGCGGATTCCTCCCTGCGCGGTCTCCAGGGCTGTCCAGATTTTTCTTGACAAGAGGAGAGCGGCTCTGTATACTGTAAATACCATTATTTGGGGCACGGAGCTTGACTGCTCTGGCCGGCGGAAACCATCCCCTCCGCATCGTTGGCACGGCCAACCGAATATCTGCCCGTATGTAAGGGCTCCGTCCCCGCCGGGGCGGAGCCCTTTTTTGAATGCAATTTGAAAAGGAGACATCCTATGGACATCAACGAGACCTTTCGCAGCCTGAATGTGGGCCTCCCCGAGGACATCCTGCGCCTGAAGCTCCATGGAGATTTTGAGGAGGCCGTCCGCCTCATCGACCAGCGCCTGACCCGTCCGAACCTCCCCCAGGGGCTGCGGGACTGCATGATTGCGGAGCGGGAGATGATGCTGCGCACCCCCGCGGACTATCCCTTTACCCGGGAGGAGGCCCTGGCCCGTGTGCGCGGGAAGATTCCCGATTTCACCGAGGCGGAGTTTGACCGGCGGGTGGACGAAGGCGGGATCGGCTGGATCTATCTCAGGGGGGAGCGCCGTTACTTCGGCCGTTTTTTCGAGACCATGTGCAAGACGGACGCCTCCATCGCCCGCCGGGCCGGCGTCCAGAGCGCGGATGGGACCGGGGAGGAGGGCTGCCTGGACCGCTGCGTCCGTCTGATGCGGGAGCGCGGGAGCCTGTCCTGCCGCATCCGCGTGGGGGCCTCGATTCAGATGAGCGGTGAACTCTTCACGCCCGGGATGTTCCTTCGGGCCCATCTGCCGGTTCCCGCCGCCTGTGAGCAGCAGAGCGGCATCACCATCGAAAAGGTCACGCCCAACGGGGACATCGCCCCTGAGACCGCCTCCCAGCGGACGGTGTGCTGGGAGGGCACATGGCAGGAGAACCCCCGGTTTTCCGTGGTCTACTCCTATGTCCACACCGAAAAATACCACGACCTGACCCGCCCCGGGACCGAGCCGCTCCTCTCCGAGGCGGAGCTGGCCCCCTTCCTGGCGGAGGAAGATCCCCACATCGTCTTTACCCCCTACATCCGGACCCTGGCGGCCCAGCTGACCGAGGGGGCGGAGGGGCCCCTGGAGAAGGCCCGGCGGATCTATGATTTCATCACCCTGAACATGCACTACACCTTTATGCCCTCCTATTTCGTGCTGGAGAATATTTCGGAGAACTGCGCCCGAAACTTCACCGGCGACTGCGGCGTGTTCGCCCTGCTGTTCATCACCCTCTGCCGCTGCGCCGGGGTTCCCGCCCAGTGGCAGAGCGGCCTCACCGCCGGGCCCGACGGCTGCGGCTGCCACGACTGGGCCCGGTTCTACGCTCCGGGCCATGGCTGGCTGTGCGCCGACCCGTCCTATGGAATCAGCGCCCACCGCAGGGGAGATGAGGACCGGCGCGGGTTCTACTTCGGCAATATGGACCCCTGCCGCATGGTGGCCAACCGCCGGTTCCAGGCCCCCTTTACGGTGGAGAAGGCCCAGTGGAGGGCCGACCCCTACGACAACCAGGTGGGCGAGCTGGAGACGGCGGACCGGGGCCTGCACGGCAGGGAGCTGAACCATACCAAGGAGACGCTGCTGTACGAGGAATTGTGAGGAACGGAGGAGGAAGCACATGAAAATCACGGAAGTTCGGCTGGGCAGAATATCGGTTCCCCTGCGGGTGCCCTTCAAGACGGCCCTGCGCTCCGTCGACAGTGTGGAGGATGTGATCGTGGAGATCCACACCGACACGGGGGCGGTGGGCTACGGCGAGGCGCCCCCCACGGGGGCGGTTACCGGCGACACCGCCGGGGCCATCATCGGCGCGGTCCGGGACCACATCGCAAAAAGCATCCTGGGCCTGGACGTGGACGATTTTGAGGATGTGCTCCAGACGGTTCAGCGGTGTGTCGTGAAAAACACCAGCGCCAAGGCCGCCGTGGACATGGCGCTGTGGGACCTGTACGGCCAGCTGTATAAGATCCCCGTCTACAAGCTGATGGGCGGGGCCCGGAAGCAGCTCGTCACGGACATCACCATCAGCGTCAACCCCCCGGAGGAGATGGCCCGGGACGCCGTCAGCGCGGTGGAGCGGGGTTACGACACCCTGAAGATCAAGGTGGGGGCCAATCCCGAGTTGGATGTGGCCCGGCTCACCGCCGTCCGGGAGGCCATCGGGGACAAGACCCGCATCCGCATCGACGCCAACCAGGGCTGGGAGCCCAAACAGGCGGTCCGCCTGCTGAACCAGATGCAGGACAGGGGGCTGGACATCGAGTTCGTGGAGCAGCCCGTCAAGGCCCACGACTTCGCCGGGATGAAATACGTCACCCAGCGGTCCTATGTCCCCGTTCTGGCCGACGAGAGCGTCTTCTCCCCGGAGGACGCCCTGACCATCATGCAGATGGGGGCCGCCGACCTGATCAACATCAAGCTGATGAAGTGCGGCGGGCTGTACAACGCCTTGAAGATCGCCTCCGCCGCCGAGGTCTACGGCGTGGAGTGCATGATCGGATGTATGCTGGAGGCCAAGATCTCTGTCAATGCCGCCGTCCACCTGGCCTGCGCCAGGAAGATCATTACCAAGATCGATCTGGACGGTCCCGTGCTGTGCAGCGAGGACCCCATTCTGGGCGGCGCGGTGTTTGCGGAACAGCTGATCACCGTCTCCGATGACCCCGGACTGGGCATCAGGGGCGTAGAAAAGCTCCAGTATCTGGCGGATTGACAGCTGCCTGGAGACCGGAGGGGTGAGGACCCGCTGAAATCATGCCCCTCTCCGGGAAATGACTGGGACCAGGGATCTGCGGAACGGCGCGGGCATCTAAGGGATATTCGTTAGGGCGTGCCGGTCCCCAGGATGAAAAGCGGATATTATATCGTAAAAAACTCCAGTGTGGTTTGGCCACACTGGAGCTTTTACACCGTGTTCTGTCCGCTGACCCTGTTGATTGGGATCATGCCTCCTGCCATTTATCAGACAAGGTTTGGTTTTAAGCGAAAGATTCCGGCGGCTTTTCGCAGCGTTTCCCCGGAATACACCATCCCGGCTTGACCGCCCTAGGGGGGCTCCGAACAAAAATCCGAACACTTTTCCACAAAGCGGATTGGACCGCGGGTCCGCTATACAGCCTTGTTTTCCCCAAAGCAGTACATACTGAAAAAGGCAACCACTCCCGGGCCGCAGTCATAATCCATACCGCATTTTTTGGCCAGCTCCCGAACAAACACGCAGTAGGCGGACATGCAGGAATATCGCAGCTCGGGGAAACGGCAGGGGCTCCCCTCGGTGATGGCACAGGGGGAACACAGACTGCACCCGCTGGCGCCCACCATCAGCCCGGGCTCCCCGGCCCAGTCGATGAGCCGGCGGGTCAGCTTATTATGCTGCCCCTTGGCGGGCCTGGTCTGCGCCGCGTCCAATGGATCATCGATGTCCCACATGGTCTGCATTACCAGCGCGCGGGGGCGGCAGAGGATTCGCGCTTTCATCTCCTCCACTGAGCCGCAATCCGGCGGACAGGTGTAGTTGACACCATACTGGCCGCACAGATTCTCGCGGCACAGGGGACGAAACGCCGGAACGAACATGATGTCACAGGTGTCGATCAAAGCGGCATTGGCAAATCCCATATCCAATGCCTGCCTCAGCAATTCCGCCTCATTCATTGCACATGCCTCCTTTGGCTTTTTGAGTGTGTCTATTTTACACCGGGACAGCCAATATTTCTATAGAAATTCCGGTTTCCAGAAAAGATGTAATATGTTTCATGAAAAAAACAGAGGGATCTTAGAAGCTGTACCAATAGGCGGCAGCACGCGTCCGGACGGAAAATTTTCCGGCTGGACTGCGTCATAAACGCTTGAAATCCGCCAGGATTCCCGCGCGTTTCTTCCTTGCCAGTCAAAAAATTTTCTCGCCCATACACGCACTTCGCCTATTGGTACAGCTTCTGATTGCTTCTGAGATGTATTGCGGCAAAGGAGAAAAGAGCGGCGAACAGGATGACCTGTGGTGCGGTAAGGCCGCTCAGGTCAAACCGAGAGGCGGACCCCGTCTGTTCGCTATGGATAATATCACAACAGACAGCCTTGCATCGGCGGCCCCTAATTGCGTATCCGGAGAGAATGGGGTCACAAAGGCGGCCATCCGCTGCCGCGCCAACCGCCGGGATACGCGCCGCCGGGACCCCAATGCCGGGCCATAAGCTCTCTCTATCCACAACCGATGAACGCCGGCTGAGCGGCCTTTTCCCGCCATACTGCGTCGATTTCCCGCAGCCATACGCCAGTATGGCTGCGGGAAATCCTCTTGTCTGACGAAAAAAATCCTCGCCTATCCGGCATTTCCCGGTTTATGAATACAGGTTCTTAATTTTGAAAGAGCCGCTTTGCTGGTTTTCCCTTCGATTAAACCGAAAATTTTTATGCGCCCGACGGCCCCCATTAGGGCTTGCAATGCGGATATACCGATGTTATACTGATACCAGAACCTGAGGAAAGAGGTGTCCCTATGCATATGGCCGATGCTCTGGTAGCCCCCGCTGCGGCGGTTGCCATGTACGCAGCCTCCGGCGCGGCCGTCGGTATTTCCATCAAGACGCTGCGCAGAGATGAGAGCACGCAGAAGCTGCCCACAATGGCGGTGGCCTCCGCCCTGGTCTTTGCGGGGCAGATGATCAACTATACCATCCCCGGGACAGGCTCCTCCGGACATCTGTGCGGCGGGATGCTGCTCTCGGCCCTGCTGGGGCCGCAGGCGGGATTTTTGTCCATGGTGGTGATTTTGGCGATTCAGAGCCTGTTCTTTGCCGATGGAGGGCTGCTGGCGCTGGGGGCAAACTGCTGGAATATGGCGTTTTACGGCTGCTTTGTGGGGTATTATATCCTCTGGCGTCCAATTCTGCGCAGCAGGCTGTTCTCCGGCATGGGGACAGCGGCGGCGGGACGGATGAAGATCACCCTGGCGTCCATTCTGGGCTGCGTCCTGACCCTGCAGTTAGGCGCTTTCTCCGTCGTCCTTGAAACCACCGTCTCCGGGATCACGGAGCTGCCCTTCGGTGCCTTCTGCGGCATCATGCTTCCCATCCATCTGGCCATTGGCCTGGTGGAGGGGCTGATCACCGCGGCTGTGCTGCTCTTTGTCTACGAGGCGCGTCCGGAGCTGCTGATGGAGGCTGGATCGTCCGGGCAGGACGGGAGATGCTCCCTGAAGGCAACGCTGGCGGTCCTCGCCGCCACGGCTGTCGTGGTGGGCGGAGGACTGTCCCTGGCGGCCAGCGCCAACCCGGACGGGCTGGAGTGGTCTCTGTTCGGCAATACAGAAGCCGGTTACAGCGGGAATATGGGGCTGGATGAAGACAATTTTGGCGTGTCCAGTGCCGCCGCGGATACGGCGGCCTCCATCCAGGAGAAGACGGCTTTCCTGCCGGATTACGCCTTCACGCAGAGCGACAGCGCGGTGGGTACAAGCGTTTCCGGTATCGTTGGTTCGGCGCTTGTCGCCGCCTTCGCCGCGGTGATCTGCCTGGTCGGCGGATTCTTCCGCAGAAAGTCCCGAAGCTGCGAAAAATAGATAGGAGGCTTTTTTCCTGAGGGAAGCACGGATCAAGAGCTTATCCCGGCCGTGGGCTTCCGCAGCCGTTCAGGGAATAGGTCCAGATAGAAACTACCTGCAAAGGGCATCGGCGCCGGTGCCCTCTGCAGGCGTATTTATGAGGCTGTTATGAGTAAGGTTTCTAACGCCCGGGCGGAGCTCCGGGAGATGGACGAGCTCTCCGCGCGGACCTCCCCCATCCATCGGCTCCATCCCCTGGCAAAGCTGCTGGTCACGCTGATCTATCTCTTTACCGTTGTGTCGTTTCCCAAGTACAGCTTCAGCGCCTTGTCTGTGATGCTGCTCTACCCTGTATTGATCTTTCAGATCAGCGGCATCCCCGCCCGGCTGTGCTTTCACAAGCTGCGTGTCATGCTGGTCTTGGTCTGCGCGGTGGGCATTTTGAATCCGTTTTTTGATCGGGTGCCCATGCTGACCATCGGCGGCCTGACGGTGACAGGCGGCGTTGTCTCCATGGCAACGCTGATGTTGAAGGGCGTCTTTGCCCTGACGGCCTCCTTCCTGCTGATTGCCACCACGTCAATCGACCGTCTCTGTGCCGCTCTGCGGCAGCTGCGTGTGCCGGGGATTCTTGTGACGCTGCTGCTGTTGACATACCGATATGTCTCGGTGATGCTGCGGCAGGTCTCCGTTATGACGGAAGCCTACGCCCTTCGCGCCCCTGGTCAGAGGGGTATCCATATTTCCGCCTGGGGCTCCTTCCTTGGCCAGCTCTTGCTGCGCAGTATCGACCGCGGGTCGGAGCTGTATCAGAGCATGGAGCTGCGGGGGTTCCGCGGGGAGTTCCACTACGCCCGCGGCGGGGGATACAGGGCGGCCGATTTGTGCTATACGCTGTGCTGGGCCGCTTTTTTCCTGGCGGCACGGCTGGTGGATCTGCCCCGGCTTTTGGGAAATCTTTTTGTATGAGGTCGGTGCCATGCTGAGGGTTGAACATGTCTCTTTTTCCTACGAGAAGGAGCATCCCGTTCTGAGGGAACTGAGCTTTCAAATCGCGTCGGGAGAACGCGTCGGACTGATCGGGGCCAACGGGGCGGGCAAATCCACGCTGATGAAGCTCTTCCTGGGGCTGCTCCCCTGTCAGCAGGGGGAGATCTATGCCGGGGGAGTCCTGGTCAGCAGGGAGAATCTGACACAGGTGCGCCGGACGCTGGGCTTTGTTCTCCAGGATTCCGACAACCAGATGTTTATGCCCACCGTCTACGAGGACATGATGTTTGCTCCGCTGAATTACGGCCTGCGCCGGGAGGACGCCGAAAAGCGGGTCGACGCCGTATTGGAGCGGTTCGGCCTGACGGAGCTGAAGCATCGCTACAACCACAAGATCTCCCAGGGAGAAAAGCGGATGGCGGCGATTGCCACGATCCTGGCGATGGAACCGGCGGTCCTGCTGATGGATGAGCCCACCACCTCCCTGGACCCCTATAACCGGCGAAAGGTGATTCAGGCCATCGGCACGCTCCCCCAGACCATTCTGATCGCGTCCCATGATCTGGATATGATCCTGGACACCTGCCAGCGGGTCATCCTGCTCTCCCAGGGCATGATTGCCGCCGACGGGCCGGCAGATGTCATCCTGCGTGACAGGGAGCTGCTGGAAAAAAATCGGTTGGAGCTTCCCCTCTGTCTGTCCCGATGCGGCAGGTGAGGCCGGCACTCCGTCTAATCAGAAATCGAACCCGCCCTTGACCCAAGGGCGGGTTCGATTTCTGATTAGACTTTTTGCATAAGACCGCGCAGCAGCGGGATGAGCACGCCGCCCACGGCGTTTCCAAGCGTCATGACAAGCACATAGCCGAGGGTCCTCACGCTCCACATGCCCGCCATCGAAAAATAGTACATATTGGCGACGCAGTGCTCAAAGCCGCACAGGATAAACACCGTAACGCCGAAGAGCAGCGCGAGGTACTTGCCCAGCTCATGGGGATTCTTGTTGTAGCCGTCCACGGCGATGAAGATGAGAATGTTGCAAAACACCGCCAGAAGGAAGATGCTCAGAATGCTGTCATCCAGCTTCACCTGGCACAGCGCCTGGGCTTTCGACGCCAGGGCCGCTCCCGCCCTTGTCTGGCTCTCCACAAACGCGGTCAGCCACGTGCCGCACAGGTTGCCCAGCCAGATAACGGGCAGATCGATGGCATAGTCCCTGTCCCGTTCAAAAACGTAGCACACCTTGCCTGTGAACAGGTTGAAGCCGAAGGTGCAAATCGTGAAAAGCCCCACGGTGAACAGCAGCGCGCCAAGCGGCTTGCTTTCCACCGAGAGGAATGCCGTCCCGCCGATGGCGATGTTGATTCCCGCCAGGATGCCGTAAACAAAGGTTTTGAGTCGTTTCACAGTACCGCCCTCCTTTTTTGTCTGTCGTTCTGATACGGTTCTTCCATAGAAAATGGACATTTTCTGTGGAAGAGGCGCCGCTGAAAGCGCCGCCCATTTGTGCCAGCGGCACAAATGTCGTCTCATAGGACTTCATTAAAAAGCCGTGGAAGCAGGGACGCAGGCATTTTCCCTATCGCGCCATGGCGGCGCTGATGGCTCCGATCAGAAGCTCCGCCGCCGTCACGCTCTCATCCGCCAGGAAGCCCGCCGCGAAATTGTCGGAAAACAGGATTTGGGCATTGGGCGCGAACTCCTCGGCGGCCTCCCAGACGATGACTCGAATCCGGTAATCCTGCACGACGGCAAACTCAAAGCCCCTGTCGCCCTGATGGAGCTCCACCCCGCCCAGCTCACGGCTCGCGGCCGCGAATCTGTTCAGATCCCGGCCGAAGGTGACCGCGCTGCGCCGGATACACCTGCCGTTAAAGGGCTGCAGATACACCTCGCCCCAGGGCAGCTGCCGGAATGTCTTCCAGGTGCCTGCCGCCGGAAGGTGCTTTCCCACCAGCAGGTACCGCAGAAGGAAGGTCTGGGCCTGGAGCCTGCCCAGGGCAAACGCGTTGGGATCGCCGCAGGAGATCGCGTACTCCGGCCAGGCAATGGTATAGGTCTGATCGAGCAGTCCAAGGGTAAACGCGCTCCCGTCAAAGGGGATCTCCAGGCGTCTGACCGCGTCCTCCGGGTCCATCTGCTGAAACTGCCCCAGATAGTGCTGGAAGGGGACCTCTTCTTTGTTGTTTTTGATTTCCATAGCGTTACTCCTGGATACTGGTGGGGAACCGTCCGGCGTCCGTGTGGGGCAGGAAGCAGGCCGCCACAAACCGGTCCATGTATCCCGGATGGGTGGAGAGCTCCATATAGGTCATGCTGCCCGCGATTTCGGTGACCTTCCGCCGGGCGTCATCGGACAGCGCCATGGCGTAGGCGCCGGACAGGGAGGAATTGCCGATATAGGAGAATTTCTCCAGCTCCACATCCGGGAACATCCCGATCCGCACGGCGTTTTTCATGTTGATTCCGCTGCCGATTCCGCCCGCCACATAGACGTGCTCAATCATATCCGTGTCAAACTCCAGCGAGGAGAGCATCGTGTCGATGGCGGAGAAGATCGCGCCCTTGGCCCGGATGAAGGACTCAATGTCCACCTCGGTGATGGCGATCTCCCGCCCGGTCTCGGACTCGGGCGCGAACGCCAGAATATACCGCCCCATGCCGTGTTTGTCCCGCGCGATACGCCTGCCCTCCCGGATGAATTTGCCGTTGGCGCCCAGGATGGAGGTCCGGTAGAGCTCGGCGATCACATCGATGATGCCGCTGCCGCACAGACCCACCGGCTTTTGGCTTCCCACAACCGTGAGCGCAGGCTCCATGGTCTCCTTGTCAATGGAGACGGCCTCAATGGCCCCGTCGGTGGCGCGCATGCCGCAGGAGATGTCGCCGCCCTCAAAGGCGGGGCCGGCGCTGCAGGCACAGCACATCAAAAATTCCCCGTTGCCGAAGACGATCTCGCCGTTGGTCCCCAGGTCGATGAACAGCGAAAACTCCTCTTTGTTCCAGATCAGGCTGGCGAAGGTGCCGGCCGTGATATCGCCGCCCACATAGGAGCCCACATTCGGCGCGAGATGCACCCTGGCCCAGGGATGGATGGGCAGGGACAAATCGGCGGCCCGCAGATCATCGTAGTGGAAGAAGCTGGGGATATAGGGCTCCCTGCGCACCGGATCGGCATCCACCGCCAGCAGGAGATGGTTCATCGTGGTGTTTGACGCGATGCACATCCGCACCACATGGTCGGGGGCAGCCCCGGCCGTTTTACAAAGGAGCCGGATCAGAGGGAGCAGTGTCTCGTCCAGGATCGCCTTTTGCAGGCGCTCCCGTCCGCCTGTCTTCCCCTGCTCCACGATGCGGTTGATGACGTCCGCGCCATAGCGGATCTGGCCGTTTCCGGCGGAGGCCTTGGACAGCAGTGCGCCCGTCTCCAGGTCGGTCAGGACGGCGGAAACGGTCGTCGTACCGATGTCGACGGCGATGGCACAGGTTGGCGTCTGATCCGCGGCCGGTGAGACGGCATAGACCAGGAAGCTGTCTCCCCTCCGCTCGCCGGTCACACGGATGTGGAACGCGCTGCTCCGCAGCGCCGTAGCCAGATTCCGCATCGCCGGAAGGCTGATCTCGCACCGGGCGGCGCCGGTCTTTTTGATCAGTTCCCGTTCCAGCCGCTCGTTGTCGGGCATGGTATCGTCCAGGGTAGGCTCCTCCAGTTGAACGTCCACGGTGGCAAACTCATTGGAAAAGGTGATTCCGGCGTCCCGGATCTGGGCCTGCAGCGCCTCAAAGATCGCCACCTCTTCGCCCGTGGACAGATCCGCCGTTTTCATCCTCTGCTGATAGGCCAGGGCAATATCCGGCACCAGCACCGTGGCGTTGCCCGTTACCCGGCTGGCGCAGCTCAGCCGCCAGCCGGCATCATAGTCCTCTTTGGAAATATGGGCCGTCTGAGGCGAATCCAGTTCGCCCTCCAGCAGCTTCACCCGGCATTTCCCGCAGGAACCGTTCCCCGAACACGGCGCGTCAATCGCCACATTGGAGCTTCTGGCGATCTCCAGCAGATTGTCCCCCTGATTGGCGGAAACCGTGACCGGCTCTCCGTTTTCTATTTGAAAAATAATATCGAACACTTGCTTTTCCTCACTCTTATATCGTGTTCCTGGTTTTTCCGCCCCGCGGGCAGGAAAACCTCCGCCCTTCTTTCAGCTTTGTCCGGTATAACATTTCCGGGGGAGGGAATGATTCCCTCCCCCGGATCGCCTGTTTACATCAGCGGCTCCATGGCCAGAACCGGGTGATTCTTCTCGGTCAGGAATTCCATCAGCTGGTCGCACTCGGTGCAGATGGTCTCGTCGGCGATGTAATCGGTGAAATTGTCGATGCCGTACAGCTCCTTGGCGGTCTTGTTGAGCTTTTCCGCCACGTCATCTTTCAGCTCCTTGGGCATCCAGACGATACGCTCAATGCCGCCCTCGGCGTGGATGAACTTCTTCGAGGAGATGAAGTGGCGGCCATGGCCCATATAGCCCGGGGTCTGAACGCCGCCGCCGGTGCAGGAGGCCAGCTCGCCGAAGGTCATGCCGGCGGGCGTCATGCCGGTGAACTCACGGTTGACCACGATAAAGCCGTTGGACGCGGGCTCAATGCCGCAGATGCACTCGAAGCAGCCGCAGGAGGTCATGGGGTCCTCCAGGATGGAGTACAGCGTGACCGAATCCACCGCGCCGTGGGTCGCCTCATGCACCATCTTGTCGACGGTCTCATAGCGGCCGGTCCGCTCGTCGGTACAGCCCTCCTTCATGATGGGCTGGCAGGGGCCGTTCTGGTTCAGCTCATAGGTTGCCTTGGCGTCCAGCCAGGACACGGCGCCGCACAGGCCCAGACGCTCCGGGGTCACCACGCAGCAGTGGGCCGGGGCAAAGGACTGGCAGAGAATGCAGGTATAGAAGCGGTCCACGGCCTCGTCCGTCATGGAACTCAGGCGCTCGTCCCGCTGGTTGTAGCGCGGCATGGCCTCCTTCTCCAGGATCTCCTGCACCTTCGCCCTGTCCGTGACCAGGGTGACCTGGCACTTATCCACAACGGCGTCAAACTCATCCATGATCATGCCGTAGAGGACCTCGGCAAAGTGATGCAGGCGCAGGCCCTTGTCATAGGCGTCATTGGAGATGCGGAGACGGATCTGATTTCTCTGGCCGGTGTGCATAACGCCTTCCATATAGTTGAACCACGCGTGGATTTTGCGCTCGATGACGGACTCGAAGTCGGGCTGCATCTTCTTCCCGGCCACCTCCACATAGGTGGCCAGAGCGAACTGCTGCTCTCCGGAGTCGATGTCGTCGCCGACGATGGTGATCTTGTGGTCCTCCACCTCAGCCATGTCCCGCATGGTGACAAGCTCGCAGGTCGGGTTCTTGGAGGACCAGAACTCGCACTTCATGTCGCTCTTGCGAATGATCTCGCCTTCGAACGCGGAGGCAAACGCCACGGGGATCGGCAGTTCCTTGACCTTGATCTTGATGTTTCGCAGCTCCAGAGACTTCTTGACGGTCTCGGCGTGGTCGCACACGGACTCCAGCGCGCCGGGGACCTGGTTCTCGCCCAGGTCGATGTCGACGATCACCGGGAAGCCCAGCGCGATGGCGCCGGCGCCGGCGGAGACCACCACCTGGTCGATGGCGCCGAAGGTGTTGACAAACGCGGGAACGCGATTCTTGGTGTAGTCCAGCAGGCCGGGCAGGTCGCCGCCCTTGAGGCTGCCGAAAATCAGCGCCGCGCGAACCGCGATGGTGACGACATGGATCACGCTGGTCACGTCATGGCCCAGGGGCACCACACGGAAGTCCAGCCCCATCTTCACGCCGCCCTCGGCACACTGCTCGATCACATCGCCCACCATGCAGGTCAGGATGCCCTTGGACTGGTAGTCCTTGACAACCTTCACCACGTCCTCGGGGTTGTCCGCCTTGCCCAGCACCACGGCCACGCCGGGGATGTCGCCGGTGACCAGGGGAACGCCCAGAGAGCGGATGATGGGATCGGGAACAAAGCCGATGCCGGACTCATTGGCGTAGGGATCGGCCCCGTCCACATACTTCAGACCCTCCAGGATCTCCGCGCCCACCGCCGTGGCAAGGCCCGCGTTGAGTGCCTGGCCCAAATCCTCCTGGTTCGTAATCAGGCTCTTGAGGACATCCACACAGGCGGGCAGGTCGCCCAGGGTTTTGACTTTCACGCCGGTGGCGGCGTAAATCGTCGGGAAGAAATACGCCGTATCAGGGAAGGCGATCTCTTTGTCGGCACCGAACTTGGCAATGGCATCCTTTACCGCGCCCTCCGTCAGGCCGGCAACCGCGTTGGAACCTCCGTAGATCAGATCAGTCAAAGCACTCATTAAAGTTCCTCCTGTCTTGATAAATTAAGGCTTCTTTGGGGGATTAGAACTCCAGGTAAGAATCGGAGTACAGCTCGTTGTTCTTGAAGATATCGCAGGACTTGATGGTTTCCATCAGGCGGCGGTCATTGGGATTGACAATGGCGGAGGTCAGACCCTGCATCATCGCCATGGCCACCAGGGCGGAGTCCATAATGGGACGAACGTCCTTCGGCGCGCCGTTGGAGTTGTTGGACAGGCCGCCGGTGGAGTTCAGGCCCTCATCGGCAAACATGCGGATGGCCCCCAGAACGTCCATCTGCTTATCCTGCATGCCCTTGACCACCAAGAACAGCGGGTCGAACCAGATGTCCTTCGCGTCCATGCCCAGGCTCAGGCCGTGCTCCAGCATGTTGTGGCAGTGCATCATGCGCTCCTCATTGTCCTTGGCGATGCCGTCGGCGGAACACAGCGCCACGACGATGGCGTCATTGGCCGCGGCCAGATCGATGTAGCTCAGGCGGGAGCCGGCGTCGGCGGAGTTCACGATGGGCTTGCCGTTGGCGCGGTTGTAAACGCGGATACCCGCCTCGATGGCCCGCTTGTTGGCCGTGTCCAGCGCCAGAGGCACGTTGTTGAAGTTCTCCTGCAGCAGCTTGACCGCCCAGGTCATCAGCTCCGGACCGTTGGATTCCGCCGGGCCGATGTTCACGTCCAGATAGGTGGCGCCGGCGCGGATCTGCTCGGCCGCCCGCTTCAAAATGGGTTCCGGGTCCATCTTGCTCATGGCCTCGCGGATCACCGGGGAGATGCAGTGGATGCGCTCGCCGATGACCACGAACTTCTTGGACTCCGGATCGCGCTGGCGGTAAGTAACGCCCATATCCACGACCTTGATGTCGGGGATGACGATCTTGTCAAAATCAAAGGGCGCGTCCGGGGAGACCTCGGCCTTTTTCGCCTCAAGGGGCTTCTTGGAGGCCGCCACGGCGGCGGCCGCCTTCTCATGCTCGCCGTCCTTCAGGAAACGGACGATCTCCACCGCCTCGCGGGTTCCCACCACCACATTCCAGTCGGGCAGCTTTTCCTGGATCTCGCCCTTGAGCACAGCCACCTTGCCGGGGATCACCAGGGTGCGGGATTTGATCTTTTCCGCGACGCGGCACTCGTCAAAGAACTTCTTGACCGAGCTGGAGGAGAGCTTTCCCGCGGCCCAGGCCGTCAGAACAGACATGCCGGACGCGTCGGTGATCAACAGGTTGACGGGGACCTTGGAGCGTTCGATCTCTCCGGAAACCAGGAAGTAGGTCAGCGCGAAGTCCACCGTGAGCAGGCACGGGTCGTCCGGCGTCGCGCCGTTGATCGGGTAAATGCCCGGCTCCATCTTCATAGGCTTCTGGGGGTCGGTGTAGATATTCTGGCGCAGGCTGTGCAGCGGCAGGGACTCCGCGTAGCGCATCTCTTCCATGACCAATATGGAGCCGTACTTGAGCGTAAACAGAGCCGCCAGTGCTGTCTGCAGGTGGATGTCTCCCCCCGCCAGCCTGGTCAGGTCCACCAGAGAGGGATAGCCCAGCGTCCGCACATTATCCTTGATGGCCGAGCGGCGGACCAGCACCGCGCCCGCAAAGGTCTCCTTGATGGAAGATGCGGTCACGTCTATGATGAGCTTCTTGTTTCCGCTCTTTTCCAGCTTCTCCACCGTGTCGTAGATATCCTGCAGGCTGCCGCCGCCCACGCCCAGGACGGCCTTATCCTGAACGGCCGCGTTCATCTGCTCCCAGTTGGAGGCGTCCGCGCCGTTGATAATCAGATCCTCGCCCACCTCCAGAACGGCTTTCGCCGCCTCGGGGTCCCTGGTATCCACGATCACACCGCGGCCGATGGCGGCGGCCTTCCGCACTGCGCTCACAAGCTTTTCGGTGCCCTTGCCCTCGTCCCGGACAAAGACGAACTCCACATATTCCCGCTCGCCGATGCGCTCGTAGTCCACCTTCTGAATATCGGCCAGCCTGGCGTCCAGCGTCTCATCATCCATACCGGTGCCGACGCTGACGGCGTACAGGCTGCGGGAGACAAACGTCTTGTCGTGACGGAACAGAACCGTCTCGCCGCCCAGCTTATGGCCGGCGACTTCAAGGGACTTCATGGGAGGCGCCGTGGCTTCGGACAGCAGCGCGATGGCCTCTTCGGACATGTACGGGCACTTTGTGATCGGGACCCCGCCCTGGGCCACTTTCATGCAGAACGCCATGCAGGTGGGTACGCCGCACTCTTTGCAGTTCTTCTTCGGAGACAGCTTGAAAATATCCAGACCTTTTACCGCCATTGTGTGCGTTCCTCCTTTCTCAAACCAATTCGTCAATCATCCGGGCGATTGTTTTAATGGCGTCCGGATGACGCATGATAACAGCGTCGGAACCCGCGGCCAGGCACCCGGAGGCCGTCGCGATCTCCATCTCGATGCCGCGCTCTTCCGCGTCTCCCCACTCGGGCATCTCCGCCTCCGGCATGATGGACTCCTTCACGCCCCAGGTCTCCGGGGAGACCGGCGTCATAATCGGCATCTGAAGCTGCACGTCACCCTGACCCAGAGCCGCCAGCTTAATGCGCTCCAGGGTGGAGGCGAGGTATTCAAAGCCGTAGCCGGCCGCGGCGGAACCCGCCTGCATCACGATGGAAGAGGGACTCACACCCAGCTGTGTCATCACGGTATTGAGCTGCTTGGCCAGGTTGATGTCCACCGCGGATTCAGCGCCCACCTTCTGGCCGTAGGCCAGAGCCGCCGAGGCGCCCACCGTCTTGTAGTTCTCCTCTCTGGCCGACAGCAGGAGGATGTTCTTCCCGCTCAGTCTTTCAGAGATTTTCGCGAACAGCTCGGCATCCTTCTCGATATCCTTGCAGCCCATGATCACCAGCGGCAGTTCCACCTTGGCGGCGATGGACTCGGCCAGCGCCGTGCACTCCTCCACGGATACATTCCTGCCGTTTGGATCGGCGCCCTTCAGGTGCAGCGCCACAAACGACACCCCCGGGATGCTCTGGGCCCGCACAGCCATCTCCTCCAGGCTGCCGCAGCCTTCATAAAAGGCTTTCAGCTTCGGCTGCACGTACTCCTCCAGCGCCCCATCGGTGATCTCCACGCCGATCTTCGGCGGGTTTTCAATGGGCGCGTCAAAGCTGTAAAACGGCAGCACGCTGTTTCCGCCGATCTGGACCGCCTTGTCGCCGGTTCCCAGAGCGATGGAGTTGATCTTGGCGTTAAACGCCTGTGTTTTTGGTGCAAATGGCATTTGTATTTCCCCCCTAAAAGCATTTGATCACAAATTCAGTTCTTTGATAATTCCAGCCAGCGCCTGCTTGATCGGCGAATCCTCCGAAACATAGGCGCTTGGTTTTCCGTCGCAGTCGGCCTCATAGACCGCCCCGTCCTGGGGCAGCACCCCGGCGAGATCCAGAGCGTGCTTTTCAATCTCCTCCGCGACGCCGGCGGTGAGCGTTCCCTCCGGCGCCCGGTTGACGATCAGCTTCATCTGCCCGGGGGAAAGGCCCAGGTCTTTGACCATCTGCGCGATCCGTCCCACCGCCTGGATGCCGCGGCGGGAACAGTCGGAGACCAGCAGCAGTGTGTCGATGTGCGGAAGCGTGCCCCGGGCGATATACTCCATGCCGGCCTCGTTGTCGATCACCATATAGCGGTAGCGCCCCGCGTACTTCTCCAGCTGCGTCTGGAGGATGCCGTTGACAAAGCAGTAACAGCCCTTTCCCTGGGTGCGGCCCATCACCAGCATGTCGAAGTCGTCCTCCTCGATCAGCGCCGAGCCAAAGCGGTACTCGGCGTAATCCGCCTTTGTCATGCCGCCGGGGATTGTGTCGCCGCGCTTTTCCGCCTGGGCCATCTCCTCGCGGATATCGCCCAGAGTGACGTCCACCTCCACCCCCAGGACCTCGTTCAGATTGGAATTGGCATCGGCGTCAACCACAAGGATCGGCGCTTTTCCGCTGCGGCACAAATAGTCCACGATCATGCCGCAGATCGTGGTTTTTCCGACGCCGCCTTTTCCGGCAATCGCAATGGTATGGGTCACTTTGATTCCTCCCATATTTAGAGTTCAGCCATCCGTCAGGGTAAACAGAAATTTTTGATAAATACCGCCGGTCTTGACGAAGATCTCCGCATCCCCGTTTTCCCGGCGCTGTACGTCAAACTCGCACTGCTGACCGGAAAACAGGCCGCGGACGTACTGCTCGGGATCGTCGCAGGAGATCTCCTCAAAAAACACGTCGCGCATCTGATTGTTTTTGCAGGAATTGGGGATCTCCCGCACCACTTCATACGCCTTCATCGGCCGTCCCCGCCCGGGCCGCCCTGCCGGCTGTTCCCGTGGATCACGGCCACGCCGCCCACCAGGTCCGCCATGGCCAGCTCGCCCTCAATGGACACCTGCCGCTCCATCAGATCCGTCAGCACGATCCTGCCGTTCCGGTACTCGATCATCTTGACGTTCTTCATCACCACGTTGTCCTGCTGAACGCTGTCGCGGTAAATCGTAGAAAGACACATTGGCTGTCCCTCCCTCACTCCAGCTTTTCCAGAACGCCCTGCAGCCGCGCGTTCGCCTGCCGGTATTCCTCCACCGCCCGCATCACCTGCTCATACTGCCCGTGCTCGCCGGCCGTGTCCAGCTGCCCGGCAAGCTCCGCCAGCTCCCTGATGTGAGCGTCATTGTGCCCGACCATATAACGCAGCATAGCGACCAGCTCCTCCATGGGCGCGGCGCCGGAAGCGTGGTCATGGTGGTGTTCATGTCCGTGATCGTGTCCATGCTCGTGCATGAGATCTCACCTCTCTTATTCCTTAATACTCTGTGTTTTCATATTATCTCACCCTTATGGTGCTTCTGTCAATAGCCGTGGTTCCACACAGCAAAAGTTCTGGGAAAATTTTTTAAAGTACCTTGCCCATATCTGTCAATCATGCTATAATGCACTCACTACAAATGCAGGGAGGTACCGCATATGGAAGTCAAATCCGATATTCAGATTGCCCAGGAATGCACACCGAAGCATATCCGCGAGATCGCGGCCGCGGCCGGCGTGGATGAGAAGTATCTGGAACAGTACGGCAACTACAAGGCCAAAGTGGACTACCGCATGCTCAAGGACCTGGCGAACAAACCGGACGGTAAGCTGATCCTGGTCACCGCCATCACCCCCACCCCCGCCGGGGAGGGCAAGACCACGACTTCCGTCGGCCTTGCGGACGGCCTGAGGAAGATCGGCAAAAACGTCATCGTCGCCCTGCGCGAGCCCTCTCTGGGCCCTGTGTTCGGCATCAAGGGCGGCGCCGCTGGCGGCGGCTATGCCCAGGTAGTTCCCATGGAGGACATCAACCTGCACTTCACCGGCGACTTCCATGCCATCGGCGCGGCCAACAACCTGCTGGCCGCGATGCTGGACAACCACATCCAGCAGGGCAACGCGCTGGGGATTGACGTCAAGCAGATCACCTGGAAACGCTGCGTGGACATGAACGACCGGCAGCTCCGGAACGTGGTCGACGGCCTGGGCGGCCGGATGCAGGGCGTGCCGAGAGAGGACGGCTTTGACATCACCGTGGCTTCCGAGATCATGGCGGTGCTGTGCCTTGCCTCCGACATCCCCGACCTGAAGGCCCGTCTGGGCCGTATTATCGTGGGCTACACCTATGACGGCAGCCCCGTCACCGCCCACGACCTGAAGGCCGAGGGCGCCATGGCGGCGCTGTTGAAGGACGCGCTCAAGCCCAACCTGGTTCAGACGCTGGAGGGCACCCCCGCCTTCATCCACGGCGGTCCCTTCGCCAACATCGCCCACGGGTGCAACTCCGTCACCGCCACCCGCATGGCCATGAAGCTGGGCGACTACACCGTCACAGAGGCGGGCTTTGCCGCCGACCTGGGCGCGGAGAAATTCCTGGACATCAAGTGCCGCATGGCGGGGCTGACCCCGTCGGCAGTGGTGGTGGTGGCCACGGTGCGCGCGCTGAAGTATCACGGCGGCGTGGCAAAAGCCGATCTGAACCACGAAAACCTGGCGGCTCTGGAAAAGGGCCTGCCCAACCTGCTGCAGCATGTGAGCAACATCAAAGACGTGTTCGGCCTGCCCTGCGTGGTGGCCATCAACGCCTTCCCCACCGATACAAAGGCGGAGCTGGATCTGGTGGAGGCCAAGTGCAAAGAGCTGGGCGTGAACGTGGCGCTCAGCGAGGTCTGGGCCAAGGGCGGCGAAGGCGGCATCGCGCTGGCCGAGGAAGTGGTCCGTCTTTGTGAGCAGCCCGGCAGCTTCCGCCAGTCCTATGAGCTGGAGAGCTCCATTGAGGAGAAGCTGGAGGCCATTTGCAAGCGCATTTACCACGCCGACGGCGTACAGCTGACCGACAACGCGAAGAAGCAGGCCAGGAGGCTCACGGAGCTGGGCTTTGCCGGTATGCCCATCTGCATGGCGAAGACGCAGTACTCCTTCTCCGACGATCCCGCCCTGCTGGGGGCGCCCAGGGGCTTCACCGTCACGGTGCGCAACTTGAAGGCCTCCGCCGGCGCGGGCTTCATCGTGGCGCTGACCGGCGACATCATGACCATGCCGGGCCTGCCCAAGAGCCCCGCCGCCGAGAGGATCGACGTGGACGAGGACGGCAGGATCTCCGGCTTGTTCTGAGACAGTCAAAACACCTGAAAATCGATATTCCGATTTTCAGGGCGGGCAAGGTCCGCCGGTACATAACATGTGCCGTGTCCTGCCGGCCGCTGCCGGGCCGTTTCACGGCCCCTGGGGCGTATATGCCCCAGGGTTGAAAAGAGGCAATCGCTTCTTCTCGGCTGCGGTGACGATCAAACATCCCTTTGCCTTCCCGCCGAAAGGCGGGGAGGCAAGGAAATCGAGGTGGATTCATGCTGAACAAAAGCGTTACTGAATTTACCGAGGCCCTGGCCTCCAAAGCCGCCGTTCCCGGCGGCGGCGGGGCCAGCGCCCTGGTGGGCGCCATCGGCATCGCCCTGGGCGACATGGTGGGCGAGCTTACCGTGGGAAAAAAGAAATACGCGGACGTGGAAGAGGACGTCAAGGCGCTGATGGCCCGGGCCCAGGAGCTTCGGGTCAAGCTGCTCTCCTGCGTGAACAAGGACGCGGAGGCCTTTGAGCCCCTCAGCCGCGCCTACGGCATCCCCAAGGACGATCCCACCCGGGACGAGGTGATGGAGAAGTGCCTGCGGGATGCCGCCGCCGCGCCGCTGGAGATCCTCGACCTCTGCTGCGAGGCAATTGACTTGCAGCGGGAGTTCGCGGCCAAGGGCAGCGTGCTGGCCATCTCCGACGCCGCCACCGGCGTGATGTTCTGCTGGAGCGCCATGTACGGCGCGGCGGTCAATGTAAAGGTGAACACCAAATCCATGAAGGACCGGGCTTACGCCGAAAAGATCAACGCCCATGTGGACGCGCAGATGGCAAAATTCCGGCCCATCGCGGAAAAAGTCTATCAGGACGTATACGGGAGGTTTTGCTGATGGCAGAGATTCTGAAAGGCGCGCCTGTAGCGGCCGCTTTGAGCGAGGAGCTGATCGCGAGGGCCGAAAAGCTCAAGCAGGCCGGAACCGTCCCTACGCTGGCCATCCTGCGCCTGGGCGAGCGCCCGGACGACATATCCTATGAGACCGGCGCCATGAAGCGATGTGACAAGATCGGCATCGCGGTCAAACACTTCCTGCTCCCCGAGAACTGCACGAAGGAGCGGCTTCTCGATACTATCCGCGAGATCAACGCCGACGGCTCCATCCACGGCTGCCTGATGTTCCGGCCCCTGCCGGACAAGGATATGGAGGCCGCGGCCTGCGCCCTTCTGGCCCCGGAAAAGGATGTGGACTGCATGACCAGCGGCTCTCTTGCCAGTGTGTTTACCGGAAAGGGCGCGGGATACCCCCCCTGCACGGCCCAGGCCTGTATTGAGCTGCTTGACCACTACGGTGTCTCGCTCACGGGCAGGCGGGTCGCGGTCATCGGCCGCAGCCTTGTCATCGGAAAGCCTGTGGCCATGATGCTCCAGCAGAGAAACGCCACCGTCACCATGTGCCACACCCGTACCGTGGACATGCCGGGCGTATGCCGGGGAGCGGAGATTATCATCGCCGCCGCGGGCAAGGCCGGGGTTGTGGACAGGACCTTTGCCGCGCCGGGACAGGTGCTGGTGGATGTGGGCATCAACGTGGACGAAAACGGCAAGCTCTGCGGCGATGTGAAATTTGACGAGGTGGAACCTGTCGCGGCGGCCATTACCCCGGTGCCCGGCGGCGTGGGCGCCGTCACCACCGCCGTCTTGGCAAAGCACGTGATCGAGGCGGCTGAAAAGGCGCAGAAATAGGCGCAGAGTACAAATTCATACGTTTTCCTTGTCAGAGTAGGGACGGCGCGTTAAGTGTTACAGGATGGGAGGTCGCCTGTAAACGAAGGAGTGATCCGCGGTGCCGTATCCGCTTCCGCTGCCACGGGGGAGTAAAAGAACTCTTTTTGTGGCAGATCTGCCATGAAAGGAGTTCTTATTATGCGTAGGATGCAGACAAAGCTTGTGGTCACCATCGGCCTTTTGACGGCCATGCACATCATCCTGTCCCGGTTCCTGTCCATCAACGCCTGGAACATCAAGATCGGCTTTGCCTTTGTGCCGGTGTTCCTGGCGGCCTGGGCCTGCGGGCCGGTGCCGGCGGCCGCGGTGGGCGCCCTGGGCGACTTTCTGGGAGCGATCCTGTTTCCCATCGGACCCTATTTTCCCGGTTTTACCCTGTCCTGCGCGCTGACGGGCGTCATCTTCGGTCTGCTGCTCCACAGGGAACAGACGCTGCCCCGTATTGCGGCGGCGGTGGTGCTCAACCAGTTTGGCGTGAGCCTGCTTCTCACCTCGTTTTGGATTTCCATCTTGTACAGCTCCCCCTACCTCGTTCTCCTGGGGACACGTGTGATCCAAAGTGCCATCCTGACCGGAGTAGAGCTGCTCACCATAACCGCTCTGACCCGCAGCACCGCGGCTGTCCGGCGTCAGTGGGGCCGGACAACATAAAAGGAGGGGACTGATTACGACAGAGCAAGAGGCTGTTTCCTACATCGAAAACCAGGGCTGGAGCACCACCCGGCTGGGCCTGGAGCGCACGCGGGAGCTGCTCCGGAGGCTGGGCGGCCCCCAGAAAGAGCTGAAATTTATCCATGTAGCCGGCAGCAACGGCAAGGGGAGCACCTGCGCCATGCTGGACGCCATCCTCCGCAGGGCGGGATACCGGGTGGGGTTGACCATCTCCCCTTACATTCAGGACTTTTGTGAGCGGATTCAGGTGGACGGGGAGAACATCCCCGGCCAGGCCCTCGCCGCCATCACAGAGCGCGTCCGCCGCGAGGCCGACGCGATGGAGGATCATCCCAGTCAGTTTGAGCTGGTGACCGCCATTGCCATGGAGTATTTCCACCAGCAGCACTGTGATATTGTCGTGCTGGAGGTGGGGATGGGCGGCGCGCTGGACAGCACCAACGCCATCGACGCGCCGGAGGCCGCCGTCATTACCAACATCGGTCTGGAACACACGGAATATCTCGGAGACACGCTGGAGGAGATCGCGGCCACCAAGGCCGGCATCATCAAGCCCGGCTGCTCCTGCGTCTGCTATGACGGCGCGCCGCAGGTCACCGCGGTCATACGGGAGGTCTGCGCGCGGAACCATGTTCCCCTTATCTGCGCGGGGCGCTTCCCCGTGAAGACGGTCCGCCAGGACCTGAACGGGCAGGTCTTTTCCCGGCGGGGCGTGGAATACCAGCTCTCCCTGCTGGGGCCCCATCAGGTCCGCAACGCGGCGGTGGTTCTGGAGACGGTGGAAGCCCTGCGGGAGCGGGGCTGGCACATCCCGGAGGACGCCGTCAGGGCCGGCCTGCGGGAGGTAAAGTGGCCTGCCCGCCTGGAGATCCTCAGCGGCCGGCCGCTGTTTATTCTCGACGGCGGACATAACCCCCAGTGCGCCGAGGCGCTGATGAACAGCGTCGGTGAGCTTCTCCGCGGCAGGCGGATCGTATTCTTAAGCGGCGTTCTGGCTGACAAGAATTATCCTCAAATGATGGAGCTCATGCTGCCGTGCGCACAGGAATTTGTGTGCCTGACGCCCGTCAGCGACCGGGCCCTGAGCGCGCGGGCGCTGGCGGACTACCTGACAGAGCGCGGCGCGAAGGCACGGGCCTGTGCCGACATTCCCGCCGGAATCCGGCTGGCCCTGACTGCCGCCGGCGAGGACGGCGCGGTAGTCGCCTTTGGCTCGCTGTATCTGGCCGGAGCAGTGCGCACGGCGTTCGCACCCGCCCTGCGCCAGTGGCTTCGCGGGGCAAAGATCCAGGCGCGGGACAGCCTGCCGGCTGAGGTCCGCGCGGAGAGATCGGAGCGGATCGTAGAGAGGATCGTTCACTCACGGGAATTTCAAAAGGCCAGAACGGTCATGCTCTATCGGGCCACGCGGGGGGAAGTGTGCCTGGATGGAATTGAAAGGTCTCTGGAGGCACGGGGAAAGCGCCTCGTCTATCCCCGGTGCGTCAGCAAAACGGAAATGATCGCCCTGCTGCCCCGGGGAGAGGATTCCTGGGAGGTCGGCTATGCCGGTATCCAGGAGCCGATTCCGGAAAAATCCGAGGTGATCGCACCGGAAGAGATCGATCTGGTGCTGTGTCCCTGCACCGTCTTTGATGAGGGCTGCAGTCGTATGGGGATGGGCGCGGGCTTTTATGACCGTTTTCTGGAGCACTGTCCAAACGCGGCTATCACGGCGGCCGCCTTCGAGGCGCAAAAGGCGGACACGGTTCCCACGGAGGCCTGGGACCGGCCCATGGACGCGGTGTTTACCGAGACGGCGGCGTACCGGCGCCCGAAGAGCTGACATAGTTTGACCTCCCTTTGCTTCAAGCAAAGGGAGGTCTTTTATCTGTATCATTGCCGGCGGCACGCGCCGCTCGTCCGCCGGGTGGTTCAGACAGCCCCGATGCCCGCCTGCTCCAGCAGCGCGGGGACCTTGGATTCCCAGCCCAGCGCCATGATATGGACACCCTGGCAGTAGGGGCGGCACTCCCGGATCACACGGGCTGCGATCTCCACGCCGGTGATTCCCGCCTTGGCACGCTCCTTGTCCGCGGCCAGCTCATTGAGCATCTCATCGGGCACATGGACGCCGGCCACATTGTTGTTCATGTACCGGCACATGGCCGCGCCCTTGGGAATGATGACGCCCAGCTGCACCGGCTTTCCGAACTGCCTGGCCCGCTCCATAAAGGCGATGAACTTCTCCGGCTCGAACACAGCCTGGGTCTGGAAGAACTCACAGCCGGCCAGCACCTTCCGCTCCATTTTCGCCAGCTGGGCGTCCACGGAGTCGCTGCAGGGGGACACCACCGCGCCCTTGGCGAACTTCGGGGGCTCGCCCACCAGCGGGTTTCCGCCCAGGTCCACGCCGGACTCCAGCTGACAGACGGTATGCAGCAGGGAGACGGAGTCCAGGTCAAACACGGGCTTGGCGCCGGGGTGATCGCCCAGACGGGTATGGTCGCCCGTGAGGCACAGGATATTTTCAATTCCGAACATGGCCGCGCTCAAAAGGTCGGACTGGAGCGCGATTCTGTTCCGATCCCGGCAGGTCAGCTGATAAATCGGCGTCAGGCCGGCGTCCAGCAGCGCCTTGCATGTGGCCAGGCTGCCCAAGCGCATAACGGAGGACTGGTTATCTGTGACATTGACCGCCGTAATGCCGCTGAGATGCTCTTTGGCCCCCTCGATCAGGCCGTCGATATGAATGCCCTTGGGAGGGCCGACCTCCGCCGATACCACAAATTCGCCGCGAGCAAATAATTCCGTAATCTTCACTGTCTTTTACTCCCCCATCATCCAGATTTTTGAAGGACCCTCAGTGGGACGTGTTCGCGTCAATCGCGAAATTGCGGATCTGCGTCGGGCACTTGAGGGCGTCAAGACGTCCCACAGCCTCCAGCCGGCGGCAGATGCGCTCCCAGCCGCATTCCATATCCGGGTCCACCTCGCATCTGCCGTTCCTGGCGCCGCCGCACTGGCCGTTGACCAGGCTTTTGGAGCAGGCGGTGATCGGACAGATGCCGCCTGTGAGGTTCAGATAGCACTCGCCGCACTGGCCGCAGTCAACCTCCAGCGGCGTCACGCCCTGAAATCCGGGCAGCCGGACGGTGTCGCAGCCGGCATAGACGGACTTGCCGTCCAACAGAGCGGACACCGTCTGAACCCCCACGCCGCAGGAGAGCACCAGCACCCCGTCGGCCTCGTCGATCATGGCGCGGCGCCGCTCCAGCCGCAGCGACAGGTTTTCCGGGCTGCAGATATAATCCGTCGTGAGCACGCCGGTGACCCGGTCCGCGGCCAGCAGCTCACGGGTCAGTTCATCCGCCTCCTGTTCGGGGAAGGAGATCTCTCCGCAGCCGCGGCACTGCAGGACAAAAACCTTTTCAGGCAGCAGGGATTGGATATCCTCCTTGGATTTCAGCTTCGTAATCAGCATATCACTTCATCCCCCTTACAGCCGCTTTGCCCTCCCGGATCTTTGTGACCAGCGGGATTTTGGACGAGCAGATATACTCGCAGCAGCGGCACTCCATACAGTCCATGATGTTCTGCTCCTTGAGGCCCTGGAGGCTGCCCGTCTCCACGTACTTGGCGAAGTACAGCGGGGACAGCTCCATGGGACACACATCCGCGCAGCGGCCGCATTTGATGCAAGCCTGGGCTTCGGTGTGATCGGCCTCCAGGGCGATAATGCCGTTGGCGGCCTTGATGACGGGGACGTCCAGCTCCGTCTGGGGTACGCCCATCATAGGCCCGCCCATCTTGACCGTTACGTCGTCACCCACGACGCCGCCGCAGAAGTCCAGGATCTCCCGGAAAGAGGTGCCGACCTTGACGATGTAGTTGCCGGGTGTCCGGACCCGCTCGCCGGTGACGCACACCACCCGCTCGATCAGCGGCATTCCGGTCCGGACCGCGTCCGCGATGGCCTTGGAGGAGCTGACGTTGCTCACCACGGCGCCGGCATCGGCCGGCAGGCCGCCGCTGGGCACCGAACGGCCCAGGACTCTCTTGATGAGCATCTTTTCCGCGCCCTGGGGATATTTTGTGCGGACCGCCATGACCTCTATGTTCTCATAGGCCGCCGTCTTCTCCCGCAGCAGGGCGATGGCGTCCGGCTTGTTGTCCTCGACGACGATCACGCCCCGGGGCGCGCCCACGGCCTTCATGATGAGCCGCAGCCCGTAGATCACATCGTCGGCGCAGTGGAGCAGCACCTTGTGATCCGCGGTGAGCATGGGCTCGCACTCGCAGCCGTTCAGCAGCACCGCGTCGATGGGCTTGCCGGGCTGGAGCTTTACATACGCGGGGAAGCTGGCGCCTCCCATGCCCACGATGCCCTTGTCCTTTACGATTTCAACAATCTCCGACCGGGAGAGCTCTTCAATATCGCCGTGAGGACGAACCGATTCGTCCAGCGTGCCCAGCTTGTCATTCTGGATGACGACCGAGAGTACGCCGCTTCCCAGCACAGGGTGCCGGCGCGGCTCCACCGCCAGGACCGTGCCGCTGACGCTGGCGTGGACCGGCGCGCTGATGAAGCCGGCCTGCTCCCCGATCTTCTGCCCCACCCGGACGCGGTCTCCCGCCTTTACCAACGGCTCGGCGGGTTTGCCCGTGTGCATGGACAGGGGGATCACCACCACATCCGGCTCCGGGAAGCGGACGAGATCCGCGTGCTCACTCATCTCCTTGTGCTCCGCAGGGTGGACGCCGCCGTAGAACCCGTCCAGCCGCTTCTCCCGGATGGCGTTTACGTACTCGGTGATGCGCTTGTGATCCACCTTGGAGTAGTCCCTCAGCTGGACAGGCTGATCCCGGAACTCCTCCAGCCGGCCCAGTTTCTCCAGCCGCCGCTGAATCTGCTCCCAGGCGCAGTCCCTGGAGGGATCGGCCTCGCATTTGCCGTCCTTCGCGCCGCCGCATTGACCGTTCAGCAGGCTCTTGGAGCAGTCAACGACGGGGCATATCCCACCCGTGACGTTCAGGTAGCACTGGGCACAGGCATCGCAGGCCTTTGGGGTGAGAGCCATGCCGTGATGGCCGCGGCAGGGAATGGAGTCGCTGGCGGCAAACACCGGAAGCGGCAGCATGTCGGCCACGGTCTGAATACCCAGGCCGCAGGAGATGACAAATACGCTCTCGGTCCCCGCGGGAACAGCGTCCCGGAGCTTGCGGAGGGTCTGGACCTTGTTGCACAGGAAATCCACCCGGACCGCGCCGGTAACATCCTTGCCCTGGGCCTCCGCAAAAGCCTCAAATTCGCCGCACTCCGGTTCCTCTTCGCCCGTAAATTCCTTGAAGCATTTGTTGCAGGCGATGACGAAGATATTATCCGTGCCGGCCAGTGCATCACTGAGCTCCTCAGATGATTTGAGCCTGTATTTTGTATAATTTTCCAAACTCTCACCTTCCTCTATTATGAGCCGTTATGGATTTGCCACAATAATTTTACAACGCAGGCCCGCTGATGTCAATATCGAACGGACAGGCGTCATCGGATGGCAGCGGATTTGCCCGGAAGGGGTTGATCGCGTGATAGAACCTATGTCATCATCTTCCGGCAGGCCCTGGCCAGCTCGTCCAGGGTGCTGCACGGAACCATCTGGCAGAGCGCGGACATGGTCTGAATACTGCGGATATAGGGCCATTTCCCCTCCGGAATCGGGTTCAGCCAGAGGACTTTCCCGGCCAGCCGCCTGGCTTCCGCCAGTGACTGGGCTGCCCGGGGAAGGTTGATGGTCTTGGTGTCGGAGAGAATAATCAGCGTGGTGGAGCTGCCCAGCACGGCCGGAGGTTGGCGGCACAGATACTCCAGGGCGGAGCCCAGGTCTGTGCCCCGGCCAAACAGCCCGGAAGCGCGCACATAGTCCCGAAACGCGTCCATGTTCTGCAGGGCGAAGGAATCCACCAGGCGCGCCTCCTCGGAGAAGAGGTAGATCTCAGAGGACTCGGACGCCTCACTCATGGATTTCAGAAACCGCAGGGCGAACTCCGAGAATTGGAGCATGGAGCCCGACACGTCGCACAGCAGCACCAGACGCTGCCTGGTCCGCCGCCTGCGCCTGTAGGAGAGACGGTAAAAGCTCCCGCCGGTCTCCAGCCCCTTGCGGATGGTGCGCCTGAAATTCAGCTTTCCGCTGTGGCTCCGCCCCCGCTTCCGACGGCTGAGCTCGGCATCCACCTGACGGGAGATGGACGCAATGAGGGCGGCGGCCCGGGGGACATCCGCCTCCCGGAACTTGGAGATATCCCGGTAGAGCAGGGCCAGATCCGGATCTGCCGGCTCCACGCCCACGGCCGCGTCCTCCAGCGCCATCTGCTGCTCCAGGAGAAACCGTGTGAACACGGAGCGGACAAAATTGCCGTAGAGCTTTTCCGGATTGCGGCCCAGGAGCCCCCGGGTCCGCTCCATCATCTGCCGCAGCTGCTCCCGCTTTTCTTCGTCCATGCGGACATAGACCTCCCGCAGGTCCTCCCGCAATTCCATGGGCTTTCCGTTTACCCGCAGCTCCTGCTCCGCCTGAGCCCTGCGCTGCGCCAGCTCACGGGCCTCCGCCTCGTGCCTGCGCCGCAGGGCCTCGCGCTGCTCCAGGCTGACGAAGAAGCCGTCGAACGCCTGCCGGAACACGGCCTGCTCTTCCCGGCTCTTGGCGTAGACGGCCTGGAGGGCCCCACGGACCGTCTCCCGGTCCGTCAGATCCAGGCAGGAGAGGATCTGGCCGGCATCCGCCGTCTCCTGTACTCCGACGGCCAGCCCCTCTCGCCGCAGCAGGGAGGAGAACTCCGCCAGCTTCTCCAGGTAAACGCCGCTGCTCATGATTGCCCCTGCTCGCAGCGGCCGCAATGGCCGTGGTCATGTCCGCCCTCCAGGGGCTGCCCGGAGAGGACCGCGCCGGCCGCCTCCATGTCCTCGCTGCTTTTGAGGGCAAACCCCAGGGTCCGCCGGGCGCTCTCCGGCGTCAGGTCGCTGACGCCCAGAGCCTCCAGGGCAGAGACCCAGTCCAGCGTCTCGGCTATGGAGGGCTTTTTCAGTATCGCGTCAGCCGCCCGCAGGTCGTGGACAGCCTGGGCCACCTGGACAGCCAGATGCTCGTTCACATTGGGCAGCTTGGCGCGAATGATGGCCATCTCCTTGTTCAGATCCGGATACTGAATATAGAGATAGGCGCACCGCCGCCGAAGCGCCTCGCTGAGGGGCCGGGTGCGGTTGGAGGTGAGCACCACAAAGGGGATGGTCCTGGCCCGCACCACGCCCACCTCGGGGATGGAGACCTGCATTTCACTGAGCAGTTCCAGCAAAAACGCCTCAAATTCCTCGTCCGACTTGTCGATCTCGTCAATGAGCAGCACCACCGGCTCCTCAGAGCGGATGGATCGGAGAAGGGGGCGCTGGAGCAGATAGTCATCGCTGAACAGGGAGCGGGTCAGCTCATCCACATCCTGGCGATTCATCCGCACTTGAATACTCAAGAGCTGTTTTTGATAGTTCCACTCGTACAGCGCCTTGCTCTCGTCCAGGCCCTCATAGCACTGGAGGCGGACAAGTTCCCGATCCAGAGCCGAGGCCATGACCTTGGCGATCTCCGTCTTGCCCACGCCGGCGGCCCCCTCGATCAGCAACGGCCGCCCCAGCTTCAGCGCGACCCAGAGGGTGGTGACCAGCTCGTCGTCATAAATATAGTGGGCGGCATCCAGCCTGGCCCGCAAAGCGGTAATGTCCATACGAAGCTCCTTTGTTTGGGAAGCACTGATGAAATCTCACCCTCGGTTCGACCGGCAGCAGACGAGTGCCGCCGGGCACTCATCGCCCGTTGGCGTGGAAAAAGCCCTGAAACTGCTGGTCCCCAATGCGAGAAACCGGATAAAATCGGCGGTTTCTTAAGCAATCTATATAAATCCAGATAGGATGGTATCTTTCCAGATTGTCTGCAATTCGGTGGAGTACATCATGATTTTCTGGAGGATGATCCTATCACGCGTTTCGATAGAGCAATACCTCCTCTTTTTAAATCATTTTCAAAAAAGCAGGATCAGAAGCATCCGAAGGAATCAAATCCACTGGCAGCTGCAAAGTGTCCTCCACAGCCAAGCGGAATCCGCTCAGTTGAAATAAAGAGTGAAGCAGCCCTTTTCCGATTTTCAAGTCTATATCACTCTCTGCCGAGGCGTCGCTTTGGAGTAAGAGCCAAACACCGAAACACTTTTTATGTCGTGAGCATGAGCAATCGGTGTAATGATATGTCGCATATCATCAGTGCTGTAAGGAATGATATGCCCACCCCTCAAATATTTTGATACAGTATACCACAGGTGAGCGAAAATGAAAAGGAAAAACTGTGGACAGTTCAAATATTGCGACGCTATAGTCATAGTTAAAGAAAGGGATTGCGGGACTCCCTGGTTTTAGAGTGCCCATCCGGTGTCTGTTGCTACCGTGGTCTTCAAAATCGCAGCCAATGTAACCGGTTTTCAAGTACAATCCTAATCTTTTGAAAGATGGCCTCGTTGTTCTGCAAAAGGAGGTGTTTATTTTGAAGACGCTACTTACTTATTACAGTATTGGAAACTTGTATAAGCATAGACCATTGGTAATTCTCCACAAGGTTAGTATTGATTCTGGGTATCTCCTGTTTAGCTGCCATGGCCACTGCGAAAGCTGCTTCTTCCATGAAACCGACATATAAAATAAAGATTGCAATATTCGCAATAAAAGCTTTGTTTCAGATACAGTGGCAACAATCAAAACTCCATTTCTAAATGAACTCCTTCACCTGCCGCACCACGTCCATGATGGTGCCGTCCCGGGCCTCGATGATGCCCACGACC